>JASFNY010000077.1:0-7669 GCA_050116795.1 Thiohalophilus sp. | reverse complement strand
CGCTTCGCCCAAGTCCTTGATAAGCAGACATCGGGCTGGCAAAGCCTGACATTGGAACAGCCGATTCGCTGGCGTGAATACGATCCGCTGGAACGGTTTGTGTTTCGCGCCCTGCTGCTGGATGCGGAACCGGCCGATCCGGAACCGGACCTGACTCCGGATCAATGCCGCTACGTCGAACTGGATCGCGATACCCTGATTCAGGATTCCCGCTATCTGCGTGAACTGTTCGGTCTTCTGGTGCTGGCCCATTACCGGACCCGACCGGAAGATCTCCAGCGCTTGCTGGACGATCCCAATCTTCGCCTGTTCGCCCTGGAACACCGGGAACACCCGGTAGCCGTTCTGGTGCTGGGAGATGAGGGCGGCTTCGATGCGGCTCTGGCCGAGGAGATATACCTTGGCCGTCGTCGTCCGCAAGGCCACTTGCTGGCACAAAGTCTGGCCTTTCATTCCGGGGTTCCGAATGCGGCGCGCTACCGTTACGGTCGCGTTCTGCGCATTGGTGTCCATCCGCTTTTACAGCGGCGGGGCCTGGGCAGCGCGCTGCTGGCCCGGGTAATCGAATCCCTGGAAACTGCGGCCGATCTGGATGCGGTCGGGGCCAGCTTCAGTGCCAGCGCCGAACTGATCCCGTTCTGGCAACGCGCCGGACTCAACCCGGTTCGCCTGGGACTGACCCGCGAACACACCAGCGGACAACCCGCATTACTGGTACTCAAGCCCCTGAGTAAACAGGGCGCGTCAGTTTATCGCCGCGCAAGGGAACGGTTTGAACAGCACTGGCCGAGTCTGCGCGCAGGACCTCTCAGGGACATCGATTCGGCGCTGGCCGAACAACTTCAACCGTCGTCAATTTCACGATTGGAGAAAACCCTCACCCAGGCCGATATCGAGGATATCGAATCCTATGTTTATGGCCAGCGGGGCTACGAGGTCTGTGCCTGGCCAATCGAAAAACTGGTCAGCATGTTACTGATGGATACCTCGCGCAATAGCCTGCTGGATTCAGAAAATCGACAACTGCTCACTCGCAAAGTGATAGAAAAACAGGACTGGTCCGCACTTTGTACCGAGTTTAATCTGGACGGACAAAAGGCGGCGCGTCGACAATTACGCGATGCGGTAGTGAAGGCCTGGCAACTATGGGAGAAAGCATGAATCAGCAAGAAGAAATTATGCAGATGATCAATCTGCTGGCCGGTGCCGCGCAGGCCGGCGCTCAGGGGGTGCTGGCACAGGCCGCCTTCAACCTGATGCGTGCTTCCGAAGCCGTCGTCAAGGCACGCAAGATGAAGATGAGTGACGAGTTCCAGCAGGCGGCGATGGACCAGTTGCTGAATGCGCGCCAGACCCTGTTCCAGGCACTGGAGTTGCCCGATGCCATGGCCGAAGCCCGCCAGGACATTCTGGATGCCGGCCGTGTGGCCTACCAACCTGACCGGTAACTCTCCTGACCCGGTTTGCCCGCGCCGCGATCTGAGGTTAAGCTTGCGCGCCACTTTCAGCTTGTCACCTAAACATGAGCCGAATACTCACTACGGGCATTGCCACGCTCGATATCATCAACCAGGTTGATCACTATCCCGCCGAGGACGAAGAGCTGCGCGCCGAAGTGCAATCGATCCGCTGTGGAGGTAACGCCGCCAATACCGCCTGCGTACTCGCCCAGTTCGGTTTCGAAGTGCACCTGCTGGCCACACTCGGCGAGGACAGCGCCGCAGAACAGATACGCCGGCAACTGCAGGCCAATGCCGTGGTCACCGAACGACTGGTGACAATTCCTCAGGGACGCACCCCGACCTCCTATATCACCCTTAATCGGGCCAACGCTTCACGCACCATCATCCATTACCGGGATCTGCCCGAACTCGAGGAAAACGATTTCCCCTTTGGCGAACTGGAAGACTACGACTGGTTTCATTTCGAGGGCCGCAACATCGATACGCTCGAGAAAATCCTGCGCCGGCTTGTCCGACAACGGGTCGATCAGCCCATCTCGATCGAAATCGAAAAACCGCGCCCGGGGATCGAGCGTCTATACCGCTACGCGGATTTATTGTTATTTTCCCGCGCGTTTGCAAAATCCCATGACTATACTTGCGCCGATACACTGTTTGATGATCTGCGTAGCAAGGGTGTCTCCGCAACACTGGTATGCAGCTGGGCGGAACAGGGCGCCTTTGCCTGTGACCGGAATGGCCGACGTTACCACAGCCCCGCTTTCGTTCCGGATCAGGTCGTCGACACGCTCGGTGCGGGTGACACTTTCCATGCCGGGCTGATTCGGGCCATGCTGGAAGGCAGTTCCCTGGAGACAGCGTTGCACTCGGCCTGCGAGCTGGCCGGTCGCAAGGTTGCTCAGTATGGCCTTGCCAATCTTGGCACGTAATGCACGGAGTACACGACGATGAAATTCAATCTGCTGGCCCTTGGGCAACAATTTGAATACCAGGGCGAGACCTACATCAAATCGACCCCGCTGATTGCCCATCAGGTAGATACCGGCGAACAACGCCTGATACCGCTTTCAGCCACGGTCATCAGTGCCGTGAATACTCCGGCGACTGCACCGATCGAACGTAAAAGCGTGGCCAGCGAGGAACTGCGTGCGGCATTTGCCGAGCTGGAAGAAAATTTACGTCACAGTTTTGAGGGGGATACCCGCTTCGACCAGGCCTTCAGCCAGGCCCGGCGGCGGTTTTTTGAACGACTCGAACTACCGCCCGCGTCAACCCGGGCAGACGATCATTCCGCGTCGTAGTGATAGTCGTCCAGCAATTTGCGCAGACGTATCATTTCCATATGCTCCTCGAGTTTCTTGCGGGCAGTATGACTGTAACGCGCACGGGAACTTTCATTATCAAAAATTTCACTGGCGCTCAGATCATCATCCAGCAACAGATCGTCTTTATCGAGCATACTTTCACCTTCTACCACATGCATCGTGTTGGTCCTCCACCAGGGCCAGGCCACACGGCCGTCTAACACCCTGAATAACTTTGCTATTTAGAGGCGACGACGCCCCAGGTAAAGCAAAATAATTCAATTGACACAATCGTGATTTTGAATTGAGATTGCGGCATACGGCGCCCCTGCGGGATCGCCTGACAACATGACATACGGCCCGGGGCTACGGCGGGATGGACATACACGACTTTGCAACCTTTCTCGAAGTGAGCCGCACCCGGCATTTCGGCCAGGCGGCCAAAAACCTGTGTATTACCCAATCCACGGTCAGCGCACGTATCCGTCAGCTTGAACAACAGCTCGGCACCCCGCTGTTCATTCGCGAGCGCAACAATATCCAGCTGACACCGGCCGGTGAGAAGATGCTGAGCTATGCGGAGATGATTACAACTGCCTGGAATCGTGCGCGGCAGGAAGTCGGTGTCGGAAAGTCAGGCAAACTGCCGTTCAGTATCGGCGGCAACGTCAGTCTCTGGGACATCCTGCTGCAGAACTGGATCCAGCAATTACATCGCGAGCATGACGAACTGGTATTGCATGGCGAGATCCATGGCAATGAGATTCTGATTCGTCGTACGCTGAACAATACCCTGGATGTTGCCTTCGTGTTTGATGCACCGCAAAACGACAATCTGATCGTACGCGCCATGTCCACCATCAATCTGATCATGGTGTCCACGCAGCCAGCGAACGCTGCTAAAGCCGTCGCTCACAACTATATTCTGGTGGACTGGGGAACGTCATTTCTGACCCGTCACGCCCAGCAGTTTCCAGACCAGCCGGCACCGGCGCTGCACATCAGCCAGGGTCGAATTGCCCTGGAATTTATTCTCAATTCCGGAGGTAGTGCGTATCTGGCGGAACCCATGGTACAACCCTGTCTCGACGATGGACGGTTGCACCACATCGCCGATGCCCCAGTCATCGAACGTACTGCATATGCGGTCTATAACCGCAAGAACGAGAAGACGGAATTGATCGAACAGTTACTGAACGAGATGGCACCGGCTGCATATTGATCTGTCAGGCAGGTCTCTCGTTACTTTCCCAAAGACGAGATTGCCAGTCGCATTTACCTGTATGCTGGTGTTGTGCCACTGAATATTCTATTGTCTGCATCATGCCGGCCAAAAAGAAAAAAGTCCCGCGCAACTGGTCACGTCTTTCCAAGGAACGGTTGCTGCAACTGAGAATCTGCGATCTGGGACTCAGCATCGAGCGCAGTCCGCTGAAAGTTCCCTTGCAACAACTCTACCGGGAACTGGAAAAAAAACAGATGCGGTTCAAACCGCATGTCTGGCTGTCGGATGAATGGTTCAGCCCCGACGGCATTCCCGGATTTGCAATTCCGTTTTTCCTGGCGCATGCCCGGTTACGGCGACTGGAGCGCGAATTTATGCTCGAGATCGAGGGTGGCGATCGGGCCTGGTGTATGAAACTCATGCGCCATGAGACCGCCCATGCGCTACTCAATGCCTACCGGCTGGATCAGCGCCGCGACTGGAAACAGACGTTCGGCCGACCTTCTATCCCCTATCCGGATACCTATCTTCCCAAGCCATACAGTAAAAGCTATGTGCGTAACCTGCCCAACTGGTATGCACAGAGTCACCCCCATGAAGACTGGGCGGAAACCTTCGCCGTCTGGCTTGATCCGCGCTCTGACTGGCAGCGGCGTTATCGCAACTGGCCGGCATTGAAAAAACTCCGCTATGTCGATGCACTGATGCAGGACATCCACGACAAGCCCCCGCGACTTCGCAACCGCCAGACCGACACGCCGGTGGACAAAATTCGTATGACCCTCGAGGAATACTATAACGACAAGTTGTATCGCTACGGCATGGATAGCCCGGAATTCTCCGATGCGGATCTCACCCGGTTATTTTCCGCCGAACAGGAATATCGACAAAACGAAAAAGCATCCAAATATATTCGCCGGCATCGCCGGGAACTGACCACCACTGTCGAACGCTGGACCTATGAATACCGCTACCGAATCAACGAAGTCCTTAATGACATGATCAAACGTTGCGACGAAATGAACCTGCACGTGACGGGTGCGGATGAAGAAATTCGCCCAGAACTGACTGCCTGCCTGACCATGCTGGTGATGAGCAAACTTCACAGTGGAGGTTTTCATATCGCCTTATGAAAAAGCTAAAAGTCATGATACTGCTGCACCCGGAGATGGTGCCTCCCGAGGATCTGAAAGATAGCGATGATCCCCGGCATGACAAATACCGAACTGAAATGGACGTCAAGCATGCCCTGCAAAAGCTCGGGCACGAAATACTGATCGTACCGGTGCATGACGATATCGCTCCCGTACGTCAGGCCGTAGAGTCCTGGCAACCGGACATTGCCTTCAACATGCTCGAGGATTTCGCCGGCTTCGGTACACTCGATTTCTATATCGTCAGTTACCTGGACATGCTGGGAGTGCCCTGTACCGGTTGCAATGCCAGGGGGCTATTGCTATCGCGCGACAAAGCCCTGTCCAAAAAATTGATGGCATACCATCGTATCCGTGTTCCCCGTTTTCGCGTGTTCCCCCAGTCACGCAAGCCTGCACTGAGACGCGCGATCAACCTGCCCTACCCGATGATCGTCAAATCAAAGATCGAGCAGGGCTCGGTAGGGATTGCCCAGTCATCTTATGTTGAAACACCTGAAGAACTGATCGAACGGGTAAAACAGGTACACAAGATGACCGGAGAGGATGCCATTGCCGAGCAATATATCGAAGGACGTGAATTATACGTGACGGTGATGGGCAACCAGCGGCTTGAAGTTTTTCCCATCCGTGAACTGGTATTCGACAAGATTGATGAAAGCATGCATCGAATCGCGACCTACCATGTTAAATGGAATGATGACTATCGCGAGAAGTGGGGTATCGATTACCAGTTTGCCAGAAACCTGCCCCAGGGGGTGGATGAGCAGATTCGGCGGATTGCCAAACGGGTCTACCGGGTACTGGAAATGTCGGGTTATGCCCGGCTCGATCTACGACTGACACCGGACAACAATATTTATGTTCTGGAAGCCAATGCCAATGCGGCTATTACCAGCAACGAGGATGTGGCCTATGCGGCACAAAAAGCCGGTTACAGCTACGAGCAACTGATCCAGAAATTGCTTAACCTGGGCCTGAGGGCGAATCGCGCCTGACCGCCCGTACTGTCAATTCCAGCAACGAATTTGTTAAGCTAGAATGCAATATTATTCCAGTGCGTAACATGGTGCAGTGCAATGAGTGAGCAAGATATCAACATCGAAAACCTGCGAATGAACGCTGATGATCTCTATCGTGAAGAGATTTTTACCGATCAACACGTCGGGACCCTGCGTCGACTCACCCCGGTAACCATCGACGGCAGTGAAGACAACTCACGCCCGGTGCGCTATCTCGGACAGTCCCAGATGATGACCCCGATGGGGGCACTTCCACTGAGTTTCGAAATCGAGGCCGATTCGCTGCAACAGGCAGTGGAAAAATACGCAGATGAAGCGAAAAAAGCCGTGGAACAAATGCTGGAAGAGCTCAAGGAAATGCGGCGCCAGGCGGCTTCGCAGATCGTTGTTCCGGAAGGCGGTGGCGGAGGCATGGGTGGTCCTGGCGGCATGCCCGGAGGCGGCATCCAGATGCCGTGAGTGCATTATACCCGGGAGGTCGTTGATTACCGGTAATGCACATCAAGCCAGTTGATCGTCTGCCACATGATAACGCGGGTCTTCTAGAACGTTGACTTCCACCAGGTCCCCGGCTTTTTTCAACAGTTGCCGACACTCGGGACTCAGGTGACGCAGATGTAACTGCTTGCCGGCCTGAATATATTTCTCCGCCAGGTTGTCAATTGCTTCGATAGCCGAGTGATCAGCGACCCGTGAGTTCTGGAATTCGATCACCACATCATCCGGATCATTCTCGATATCAAACAGTTCGAGAAAGTTCTTTACCGATCCGAAAAACAATACGCCGTTTAATTCATAAACCCGCGAGCCGTTCTCCGCAACCCAGGTCTTTACATTAATATGCTTGGCATGTTCCCAGGCAAAGGCCAGTGCCGAGACGATCACGCCTACCACCACGGCGATCGCGAGATCAGTAGCCACCGTCACTGCCGAGACCAGGATCAGGACAAAAGCATCGGTGCGCGGAATCTTGCGAATAATACGCAGGCTCGACCACTCGAATGTTCCCAGCACCACCATGAACATCACTCCGACCAGTGCCGCCAGCGGAATGATTTCGATCAGATCAGAAGCGAACAGAATAAACGCGAGCAGGAACAGTGCCGCTGCAATGCCTGACAAACGCTGGCGTCCACCGGAGTTCACATTGATCATGCTTTGACCGATCATCGCGCAGCCGCCCATACCACCGAACAGGCCGGTGGTGGTATTGGCAATTCCCTGACCGATGCATTCGCGATTACCACGGCCGCGCGTGTTGGTCACATCATCGATCAGGCTCAGGGTCAGTAGTGACTCGATAAGACCGACGGCGGCAAGAATCACTGCATAGGGAAAGATGATGGTCAGCGTCTCCAGGTTGAACGGTACTGCTGGAATATGAAAACTCGGCAGTCCACCCTGAATAGAGGCCAGGTCGCCGACCGTGTTGCTGTCGATATTCAATCCGATCACCAGCAGAGTGGTGATAATGATAGCTGCCAGCGAGGAAGGAAAGGCC
>JASFNY010000076.1:0-7681 GCA_050116795.1 Thiohalophilus sp. | reverse complement strand
CGTAACTTGCCCAGACTCCATACCTGAAAGCCACCCGAATCGGTAAGGATCGGCCCGTCCCAGTGCATGAATTCATGTAGATCGCCATGCGCCTGAATCACTTCAGTGCCGGGCCGCAGCATCAGATGAAAGGTGTTACCCAGCACGATCTCGGCACCCAGGCTCTTGAGCTCTTCCGGGGTCATCGCCTTCACCGTGCCATAGGTCCCTACCGGCATAAAAGCCGGTGTCTGCACGGTGCCGCGATCAAAGGTCAGTTTTCCTCGACGGGCCTGTCCATCGTTGTTGAGTAATTCAAACTTCACGGCTTTTCCCCGCGGGTCAGGAACATCGCATCACCGTAACTGAAAAACCGGTAACGCTGTTGCACGGCATGTCGATAGGCCTGCATGACATTGTCATAACCGGCAAAGGCACACACCAGCATCAACAGGGTCGACTCGGGCAGATGGAAGTTGGTAATCAACGCGTCGACAATCTGAAACTCATAGCCGGGATAGATAAAGATGTCCGTATCACCGGAAAACGGTTGCAATCGGCCTTCACGCGCGGCCGACTCCAGGCTGCGCACGCTGGTGGTTCCCACTGCGATGACCCGCCCGCCTCTTTCACGGGTCGCTTCCACCTGCCGGCAGACCGTTTCGTTTACCTCGATCCATTCAGCATGCATGTGATGTTCTAGAATGTTTTCGACCCTAACCGGCTGGAATGTCCCCGCCCCCACATGCAGCGTGACCCGGGCGATCTCGATACCCTGCCCGACAAGTTGTTCGAGCATGGCTTCATCGAAATGCAGGCCCGCGGTCGGTGCAGCCACTGCCCCGGGACGCTCCGCAAACACGGTCTGGTAACGCTCGCGATCAGCTGACTCGTCAGCGCGACGAATATAGGGAGGCAGCGGCATATGTCCCAGCTCTTCCAGGATCGCCAGCAGCGGGCGTTCCGGATTCGATTCATCCGTGATTCGCAGATGAAACAGTTCGCCTTCCCGACCCAACATACTGGCACGCACCGTCGGCGAAAGGATCAGTGCCGAACCTGGCTTCGGGCTCTTGCTGGCCCGCACATGGGCCAGCAATTCGTGCCCATTCAGCAGACGTTCCACCAGAACCTCGACCCGGCCACGGCTCTCCTTCTGCCCGAACAGCCGGGCCGGTATCACTCGAGTATCGTTCAGTACCAGCAGATCTCCCGGATTGAGCAGCGTGGGCAGATCGGCAAACTGCCGATCCTCAAGCTCGCCACTGACACCGTCCAGACAAAGCAAACGGCTGGCGCGCCGCTGGGCAGCGGGAAACTGGGCTATCAGCTCCTCGGGCAGATCAAATTGAAAATCCTGGCGGCGCATGGCGGCGCATATTAGCAGATTTACCGTTCGACCCGGTGATCATCCCGCCCTTACAAGTCCGGCACGATTTGCCTATAATGGCCGCCGCATTGGCGCTCTGGTGGAATTGGTAGACACGCGGCACTCAAAATGCCGTGGGGCAACCCGTCCCGGTTCGAGTCCGGGGAGCGCTACCATCTCAATTCGGTTTACTACTCCTGCCTGTCCGGCCGCAGGGACTTGTAGTAATTAATCAGGCTATTGGTCGATACGTCGTGGCTGTCGACCGGCGTGTTCCCTTCCAGTTCCGGCAGAATTTTCGATGCCAGCTGCTTGCCCAGTTCCACGCCCCACTGATCGAAAGAATTGATATTCCAGATCACACCCTGAACGAACACCTTGTGCTCGTACAACGCGATCAATCGACCCAGGGTGCGTGGATCCAGTGTGTGAAACAGAATGGTATTGGTGGGTTTGTTGCCGGGGAATACTCGATAAGGCAACAGACGTTCGATCTCAGATTCTTCCAGTCCCTGCGCCTGCATGTCGGCACGTGCTTCGTCTTCGGTCTTGCCGCGCATGAAGGCCTCGGTCTGGGCGAACACGTTAGACATCAGGGTACGATGATGACTGCGAATGCAATGCCAACTGGTGATAGGCGCGATGATATCCGCCGGCACGAACTTGGTACCCTGGTGCATCAATTGGTAAAAGGCGTGCTGACCGGTGATACCGAGCTGACCAAACAGGACCGGCCCGGTCTCATAATCGGTTATTGGCTTACCCTGGCGATCGACACTCTTGCCGTTGCTTTCCATGTCCATCTGGCGCAGGTAGTCAGGCAAGTACTTGAGATGCTGATCGTAGGGGAGCACGGCATAGGTCTGGGCACCCAGAAAGTTGTTATACCAGATACCCAGCAAGCCCATAATGACCGGCATATTCCGGTCCAGGGGTGAAGTACGGAAATGGTGATCCATCTCCCTGGCACCTTCCAGCAGCGCCTCGAAGTTGTCCATGCCAACCGATATGGCAATACTCAGGCCTACCGCCGACCACATTGAATATCGGCCTCCGACCCAGTCCCACATGCGGAACACGTTCGACTCGGGAATCCCGAACTCCAATGTCGCAGGAACATTATCCGAGACCGCCACGAAATGACGTTCGATAGCCGACTCATCACCAGTGATCTGCAGGAACCACTCCCGTGCAGTACGGGCATTGACCAACGTATCCCGGGTCGTGAAGCTCTTGGAGGCGATGATGAATAACGTGGTCTCGGGCTTGATCGATTCCAGTGTGTCGAGGATGTGGTTCTCATCCACATTGGAGACAAAATGCATACGCAAATCATGAATTGCATAGGGGCGTAGCGCCTCGCAGGCCATCAACGGTCCGAGATCCGATCCGCCGACACCGATATTCACCACATCAGTAATTGGCTGGCCGGTATAACCCCGCCAACGGCGAGAACGCACCGCCTCACTCAGTTCGCGCATCTGTAACAGCACTGCTTTCACTTCCGGCAGTACATCCTTCCCATCGACAAGGATCGGCTCCTCGTCGCTCGCGCGCAGAGCAGTGTGCAAAACAGCCCGTTGTTCGGTGTGGTTGATGACCTCACCCTGGAACATTCTTTCAATCCAGTCACCCAGGTCGCACTGCTCGGCAAGTTCCAGCAGTTGTTGTAGCGTCTGTTCAGTAATCCTGTTCTTGGAAAAATCGAGCAGGAAATCATCCAGAGAAAGTGAGAAACGTTCGGCGCGTTGCGGGTCACGATCGAACAGATCTCGCATATGCATATCCTGCATATCACCGGCAAGCTGGACCAGTGTCTGCCAGGCCGGCAGACCGGTGCGGGATGGAAGGCTGGAATCTTTGCGGGATTGGGTCATAAAACCTTCAATATTCATAAACTTAGATGTCTATTAAGGATACTACCACGCTGTACCGGCAAGGCAACCACTCTGGGCAAGACTTTCGGATCACACAGAAAATATGCAGTCAAGGGACACACTCCTGAGTTTGGCGGCTATAATGTGCGGTCATTTTGCAACCGACTAATATGCGACCACTATGACGGCAGAAAAAGATTCCTTGCAGAACAGTTCCCGTCTGACCGGCCAGCGCCCGGTGAATGACAAGCCATTGCGATCCAGGGTCAAACTGTTCGGCAATATCCTTGGTCAGATCCTGCAGGAACATGCGGGTGACAAGGTATTCAACGCCGTTGAAACCCTGCGCAAGGGTCATATTCGCCTGCGCAAGGTGGATAACCCGAAATCCCGTCGCAAACTGGCCGAGTATACCGCCAGCCTGGATGCCGACACCCTCACTCATGTGGTTCGCGCTTTCGCGATCTATTTCAGCCTGGTGAATATTGCCGAGGAATCCTTTCAGCACCGTCTGCGTCGCAGGGATGCTGCCAAGACCGGTCCCACCTGGAAAGGTTCCTACCATGCCGTTCTGAAGGAATTATCCAGCGACGGTATCCAGCCGGGACAGGTTCAGACTCTGCTTGATCGCCTGGCCTATATCCCGGTGTTCACCGCCCACCCGACCGAGGCCAAGCGACGTACCATCCTCGAAGCCCTGCGCCGAATTTTTGTTATCAGCGAAGAGCTGGATATACCGGGGCTGACCCTGAATCAACGCGAGGAAATACAGGAGAAACTGCGCCGCCACATTCGCATCCTGTACAAAACCAATGAAGTACGCGTCAACAAGCCGCAGGTACTGGATGAGGTCAAAAACGGACTTTATTACTTCAAGGAGTCACTGTTTGATGCGATTCCTGCCACCTATCGGAATCTGGAAAAATCCCTGACGCATACTTATGGTGAGGGACATGGTGTCGAGGTGCCCAGCTTCATCCGCTTTGGTTCCTGGATTGGTGGTGACCGTGACGGCAACCCTTTCGTCAAACCGGATACAACCGTCAAGGCTGTCAACATGATGGCCCAGGCTGCGGTAAGAGAATACTTTGAACGCGCGCGTGGGCTGACCCGAATACTGACCCACTCTTCACAGTTTTGTGAGCCCAGCCCGGAATTCAATGAAAGCCTGGCTCAGGACGAACAGCGTTATCCACATGTCTATGCTGAACATCCCCATCGTTTCCAGCAGGAACCATACCGGCGCAAGCTCTACATCATGCAAAGACGTCTTCTGTCCACAATGGACAGGTTGAAATCCCGTGTCGAGGATACTGAGTACGTCTCGACAGGTTATGGCTATAGAAATGAAGATGAGTTTCTTGAAGATCTCTACCTGATCCGTGACTCGCTCATCAGCCACGATGACAAGATCATCGCCGATGGAGAACTGCAAAACCTGATTCGCCTGGTGGAAACCTTTGGTTTCTTCCTTGCCCATCTGGATATCCGCCAGGAATCCACTATTCACACCGAGACTGTTCGGGAAGTTATCCAGCAAATCGACGGCAGTGATTACACTGCGCTGGATGAGGACGCACGGTTAAAAAAACTGGCCGAGTTGATTGGCCAATCGCCTGTGGAAATCGACAAAGATCAACTGGGCGAGATGAGCCGCGAGACCGTCGAAGTATTCCATGTCATGACCCGCTTGCGCGAAGAGGTCAGTCCCAATGCTTTTGGTAACTATGTTATCTCGATGACCCACCAGGCCAGCCATGTTATGGAAGTGATGTTTCTCGGCTGGCTGGCCGGTATGGCAGGTTACCGTGATGGTCAGGCTTTTTGTCACATTCGAATCTCCCCGCTGTTCGAAACGGTCAATGACCTGGCCCATATCGAACCGGTAATGAACAAGCTACTGGATATTCCGACCTACACTGAACTACTTGACGCCTCGGGAAATACCCAGGAAGTCATGCTCGGCTATTCGGACTCCTGCAAGGATGGCGGTATTCTGGCTTCCACCTGGAGCCTTTATCAGGCCCAGCAACAGATCACTGCGCTCACCAAACAACGCAATATCAAGCTTCGCCTGTTCCATGGCCGTGGTGGCACCATGGGACGTGGCGGTGGCCCGACCCATGATTCCATCCTGTCTCAACCCACGGGTACGGTGCATGGTGAGATCAAATTCACCGAACAGGGTGAAGTGCTCTCCTATAAATACAGTAACCCGGAAACAGCCGTCTATGAACTTACGATGGGCATTACCGGCTTGCTCAAGGCAAGCCGAAACCTGATCGAACCGCCGCCGCCGGATAATCCGGAATACCTGAACATCATGGCGGAACTGGCCACTACCGGTGAAAATCATTACCGCGCACTGACCGACAACACTCCGGGTTTTCTGGATTATTTTTACGAGGCAACCCCGGTGTCGGAGATCGGGTTGCTCAATATCGGCTCGCGGCCTTCGCATCGCAAGAAAACCGATCGTTCCAAAGAGTCTGTTCGCGCCATTGCCTGGGTCTTCGGCTGGGCGCAGTCGCGTCACACCCTTCCGGCGTGGTACGGCATCGGGTCGGCCCTGGAAAAATGGGTAGGACGCAGTCCTGATAAACTGCAAAAATTACAGGAGATGTATGAGCAATGGCCCTTCTTCAAGGCATTGTTGAGTAACACGCAGATGTCACTGTTCAAAGGGGATATGCACATTGCACAGGACTATGCCAGCCTGTGCAAGAATCCCGAAACGGCTGACACCGTTTACAGCATGATCAACGGCGAATATAACCGGACCCGCCTGCGTGTACTCGAAGCCGCCCAACTGCAGGAACTGATGGCTGAAACCCCGTTACTGGCACTTTCCCTTAAACGACGCAACCCATACCTGGACCCCCTGAATCAGATCCAGCGTACACTTATTGAAAGATTCCGCGATGAATCCCTCAGCGATGAAGATCGTAACCAGTGGCTCAATCCCCTGTTACGCAGCATTAACGCTATCGCTGCCGGCATGAGAAATACCGGTTAGTCTGAACTGCCAAATAAAAAGGGCTGATAAAAATCAGCCCTTTGTTTTCAAGCATTATACCTGAATCCCAGAAGTATCATGGGCGAATATATGAGTAGCCCTTCTCTTGAAGTCCTGCAATATAGGGAACACCACCAGGAACAACCTTCACACCTTCGGCCAGAGCAGGTTTGTGCCCTTTCTTCTTTTCGATCTTGGCCATGGTATTACCACAGGCGTTGAAGGTGACGTTCTGCATTGCCATGCTTTCAACTCGCTTGGCATTTTTACTGTTCTTGGTGAGCAGCGACAGACCTGGACCATAGGCGACAACCTGCACATCAACATTGTCCATGCCAAAGGCTTTCTGCAGGTTTGCCGCATTGTTCAGGGCAATTTTCTGGGTGCGTGGATCGTCAGTGCTGACCTGGATAACAACCTTGTGAGCCACATTATCCATTGACGCAGCAACCGCAGTATTAGCCATGAAACCGGCAGTCAGCATGCTGAATATCAGAACACCTTTTATCATGTTCATCATTTTATTCATCGTATTACTCCTCGATATCTATCAATGTATTTTTAGTATTTGAATTTCAAAAAATGCGTCATCTCGAGCACACTGAATTCGTCACGTGCCAGACAACATTGCATATTTGGAAAATCTACACCAACCCGAATCGACGAATGTCAAAATAGCGTCAAGCAAAAGGAGTGCTGCCCGCAAAACGATTCACAGGCATAAGCAACCCGGGCTCGAAACCCGGTAATTATTGAAGATCAAGGGTGGTCTTGCGTAGAACTGGGCGGCCTGGTAAATCAGGCCACCTGTACAGGAATCGTATTGCGGGTATGGGTGATGTTGTTGTGCTCGTCAACATAGACCAGTTTCGGTTTATAGGTCGCGAGTTCTTTCTGATCCAGCCCCACATAGGCACAGATAATGACAAAATCACCAGGGTTGGCCTTGTGCGCGGCGGCCCCGTTGACAGAAACGATGCCGGAATCGTCCTCGGCACGGATGGCATAGGTCGTGAAACGCTCACCATTGGTGACATTGTAGATTTCAATCTGCTCGTATTCCCGAATTCCGGAAACTTCCAGCAGCTTGCCGTCAATGGCGCAGGAGCCTTCATACTCCAGTTCCGAGTGCGTGACCCGGGCCCGGTGTAATTTGGCCTTCAACATGGTGGTGATCATGGTACTACCGTCCCTCTTCGATCCGAGCCTGGTTGACGAATTTCTATTTTAGCATGCGGGCCCGGGCCTTCCTACCATACAAGATCTTCTTTTCTAAGGCATTTTTACCTGTGTGACTTGACAGGTCCAGCAGCATTTGGCTGTCCCGCTCAGATTCTGAGGTTGTCGATCAGGCGCACGTCCCCGAGTCGCGCGGCTGCTAACACGACCAGCTCAGCTCCACTGTCGGTGACCGGCAAAAGGTTTTCCACCTGGCGAAGA
>JASFNY010000075.1:0-7693 GCA_050116795.1 Thiohalophilus sp. | reverse complement strand
ACCTGTTCCATGATCGGCATGCAAAGTATGGCCTGGGTGAAGATCTCGATAGTGTGTCGAAGATTGTCAACGAGGCACGTTCCATCCTGCGTGATGAGTTTGTCAGCGCCGATGTCGGAATCACCGGGGCTAACCTGCTGATTGCCGAAAGCGGATCCACGGTACTGGTGACCAACGAGGGCAATGGCGATCTCACAGCCAGCTTGCCAAAGCAGCACATCGTGATCGCCAGTATCGAGAAGGTGGTCCCGACCTTTGAGGACGCCTCGGTCATCCTGCGACTATTGTCTCGCAGTGCCACCGGCCAGGAGCTGACCGCCTATACCAGCTTCTTTACCGGACCGAAACGCAACAGCGATCCCGACGGACCGGAACAGTTTCACGTGGTACTGGTGGACAACGGGCGCAGCACGATGCTGGGTAACGAGTATCGATCCATGCTGCGCTGTATACACTGCGGGGCCTGTCTCAACCATTGCCCGGTTTACGGTGCCATCGGCGGTCATGCCTACGGCTGGGTCTATCCGGGCCCAATGGGTGCCGTGTTGACACCTCTGCTGACAAATCTGCAGGACAGTTATGATTTGCCAAATGCCTCGACCCTGTGCGGTCGCTGCGAAGCCGTTTGTCCAATGTCGATTCCTCTGCCACAACTGCTGCGCCAACACCGGGAGCGGGCTTATCGGCGACGTCTTGGAACCCGCCGATCACACTGGGCACTGGCTGCCTGGTCTTTTATGGCGCGACACCCGCGTCTGTATCGTGCCATCACCGGCCAGGCCATTCGATTGCTGGCGCGCATTGCCGGTAAACGCGGTCGTATTCGTTACCTGCCGTTTGCCGGTGGCTGGACGGCCGGAAGGGACCTGCCTGCACCTCAGGGTGAGACATTCATCGCCGCCTGGAAACGCCGACAGTTGAAACAGGAGAAAGATGTATGAGCGAGACCCGCAAATTTATCCTCGAGCGAATCCGGGCCAATCGGCAGGCCGAAACCACTAAGGCAGATGCGACGAATGTGGAAGCCTGGTTGCAACAACATGCCAGAGGTCCCCGACCGCAGTGGCAGAAAACGTTACTGGATCAGTTTGCCGATAAGCTGCAGCAAAGCGGGGCCACTTACGGTCTGACGACGATGAATCAACTGATCAGCAAGATCGCACAGTTTCGACGCGAACATGACCTTGATGGTTCGCTGGTGTGCGCGCAAACGCCTGCGCTCAGAACGCTCGACTGGCCTGATGAGATTCCGGTCAAGTACCGTGCGGCGCGTGCCGAGGATCAAATGGCACTGACCGAAGCAATCTGCGCCGTGGCCGAGACTGGCAGCCTGGTATTGCGCTCAGGAATGGAAACCCCGAGCACGCTAAATTTCCTGCCAGAGTATTTTGTCTGTGTTCTTCATTCTGTGAAAATCGTGAACTGGCTGGAAGATGTCTGGACGTTGCTGAGACGGGAAGGTGGAATGCCGCGTGCGATCAATTTTGTCACTGGCCCCTCGAGAACCGCCGATGTGGAACAGACCATTCAAATGGGAGCGCACGGACCGCGCCATGTACATGTGCTGTTGATTACCGATCACGAAAACTGATTCAGCACATCGATGCAGTTATCGGGAAAGTGTGCCGCCGGTGGACTGAATAGGTGTCGGATCATTCTGCCGTGTTACCCAGACAGCCAGTGCCTGTTTACCTTCCTTGTCGTCTTGAGATAAAGGAATACGTGTCTGCCACTGGTGGCTGTCGCTATTAATCGATTTATGCTCCAGCACCACGAAGTGGTGGGTTGTTTTCTCTCCTTCACGTTCGCCGGCGCGGATCTGGGTGGTGCGATCCATGCCCAGCCGGGCTACATGCAGGACCAGCGAATCAGGCAGGGTGATTTGTGGCTCAAAACTGGCTGTGAGTGCTTCACCTTTTAGCAGGACAGTCAGCTCGCCGACATTTCTGGCAGCATTGTCAGGAACCCCGGCACCGTGCCAACCCCGCCACTCCTGTCCGTTGACAACGAATTCCGGCGTGTACACGGTGCGTGCCCGCCAGTGACGGGCATAGGCCCGCTGGCGTGCCGAGTAGGCGGGTGAGGAAAACCGATCTTTCCAGCCCAGCTTATTCCAGTAATCAACATGAAAGGCCACGGGTATTTGATCCTGCCAGAGAGTTGGATTATCGCGCAGGCTGTTCAGCCAGCGCTCGGCCGGTGGACAACTGCTGCAACCTTCCGAGGTATATAGCTCGATCAACTGGTTCTGTTCTTCACCACTCTGGAACTGGATATCACCAGCGAACAGGGTTCTGGAAGAGGTCAGAATCAGCAGCAAGGTAGTGATTCGGAATGGTTTCATAGTTGCCTCTTGCGAATGTTACCTTGTTTTTAGTCAGGCCATACTGCGAAAAGTTCCTCATCAGATAACGGGTTTGTTGCCTGTTTTTAGTTTTGTTTACTTTCACTGTCAAAGGCGTATGCTTGTTCGGCCTGTGCAGCTCACAGAGAAGAGGAACCAGAATGGAAGGCATCAGTGACATCAAGATATGTGGTATCGATGAGACCAGACCCCCGAGAATCCGGAAAGAGCCATATATCGATCTTTTCTTTAAACTCACTCATCAGGCTCCCAAGCAGTGGTGTGAAGATTTCAATCGGCTTTTCTCCGAGAAGAACAATTCGGTAAAGATACAGCCGGACAAAGGTCTGTTTATTGAGACCTGGGTACGTTCTCCGGACGAAATCGCCGAGGTACTGGAAAAACTGAAACTGTCAGTGAGCGCCTGTAATCAACAATACATCACCCGGATTCTTGATCAAGCGCATGCTGCGGAAATTAATGGAGATGTGTTGGAAGATGCGGGAGAACAGGGTCGGCTGAACAGAATTGTTGCCGGACTGAAGTATGATGACTGATTAATTCTGGTTTTCTTGTTTTCGGATGTGTCCGGCTCTTGCTTCAGATTCGACGAAGATTCGTTTAACGTTGGAAAATTCCTTTTTTATATGACTGTCGATTTCTGCGATAGTCGTTTCCAGGTTCTGTGCGGTCGTCTTGTCGGTAAAGTCGACACTGATGTTAACCAGGATATATTCCGGGCCTATATGCATGGTCAGTATCTCGTTGACATGCTCGATGTTATCGTAACTGTTGAGGATATCACGAATTCCGTTGACTACCCGCGGGTTGGCGCTCTCACCAATTAACAATCCCTTGGTTTCATAGGCCAGCCAGATCGCGGTGCCAATCAGGATTAGACCGATAATAATCGAGGCGATACCGTCGAAGACCAGGATACCGGTAAACTGGCTCAGGGCCACGCCGATGAAGGCGATGAGAAGACCCAGCATGGCGGCGCTGTCCTCGAATAGTACGACGAAGGTTGATGGATCCTTGGCTCGTTGTACCGCTTGCACGTAGCTCCACTTGCCCTTGGCGCGAGTGAATTCGCGCAACGCAAAATACCATGCTGCGCCTTCGAATATCATCGCCAGTCCCAGTACGATGTAGTTGATTAGCGGGCTGCTGATCGCCTCCGGGTGGCGTACGTGCTGAATACCTTCATATATCGAGATGCCACCACCCAGGGCAAAGATCAGGATGGCGACCACGAAACTCCAGAAGTAGATTTCCTTGCCATGACCAAAGGGAAAGCGTTCATCGGCCGGTTTGCGCGATTGTTTGATGCCGTGCAGCAGCAGGATCTGATTGCCGGTATCGACCAGTGAGTGAATTCCTTCCGATAGCATTGCAGAGCTGCCGGTAATCGCGGCGGCGATGAACTTGGTGACGGCTATCAGGCTGTTACCGATCAGCGCGGCAATAATCACTTTTTTCGATGATGCGGACATATTGTTCTCATTATTAAACGAACAACATCATCATAAATGAATGGTGTTCAGGGTAAAATGTTTGATGTTATTTTTTTAGTTTTTCTTTAACGGCACGCCGATGCAGGTAAAGTAACGGTTCCGTATAGCCGTTGGGCTGTTCCCGTCCCTTGAATACCAGGTCACAGGCCGCCATGAAAGCCTGGCTATTGTTGAAATCCGGCGCCATCGGAGTATAAGTGGGATCATTGGCGTTTTGCTCATCGACTTTGATTGCCATGCGTTTCATGACGTCAAGAACCTGTTCGGCAGAGCAGATGTCCTGATGTAACCAGTTGGCAATATGCTGACTGGATATACGTAATGTGGCACGGTCTTCCATCAGGCCGACATTGTTGTAGTCCGGCACCTTGGAACAGCCGATACCCTGGTTAATCCAGCGTACCACGTAGCCAAGAATTCCCTGGGCGTTGTTTTCCAGTTCTTCGTTAATGGCGTTTGCATCAGGCCGGTCGTCACCCATAACCGGTATGACAAGCAGTTCGTCCCGGTTGGTGCGGCCGCCTGCGGCGATTTCCTTTTGTTTGGCAAAGACATCGACCTGGTGATAATGAATCGCGTGCAGTATCGCGGCAGTCGGTGAGGGGACCCAGGCGGTATTGGCCCCGGCTTCAGGGTGGCCGACCTTGGTGGCCAGCATATTATTCATCTCGTCGGGCATGGCCCACATGCCCTTGCCGATCTGGGCCTTGCCGCTAAAACCGCAGGCCAGGCCGATCTCGACATTGGCGTGTTCGTAGGCATTGATCCAGGTGGTTTCTTTCATTGCTCCCTTGCGTACCATCGGACCGGCTTCCATGCTGGTGTGGATCTCGTCCCCGGTGCGATCGAGAAAACCGGTGTTGATGAAAACCACGCGTTCTTTTGCTGCACGAATGCATTCCTTGAGATTCAGAGAGGTGCGTCGTTCTTCATCCATGATCCCCATCTTCAGTGTGTGGCGCTTGAGTTGCAGGCTGTCCTCGATGAAGTCAAACAGTTCATTGGTATACGCCACCTCCTCCGGTCCATGCATCTTGGGTTTGACGATGTAGACGCTGCCGGTGCGCGAATTGGCCAGTGTGCCGATTCGTTTCAAATCATGGATGGCGATTAAACTGGTAACGAACCCATCGAGAACAGACTCGGGAATCGGTGCGCCATGATGGGTGACGACTGCATCAGTGTGAATGAAAGCGCCGACATTGCGTACCAGTAGCAGGCTGCGCCCATGCAGGACAAATGGATTACCATCGGGTGCCACGTATTCCCTGTCCGGGTTGAGACGACGGGTCATCATTTTGCCGTTCTTGGAAAAAGTGTCTTCAAGATCACCTTTCATCAGCCCCAGCCAGTTGCGATAGGCCAGCACCTTGTCTTCGGCATCGACGGTAGCGACCGAGTCCTCAAGATCCTGGATCGTCGATAGCGCGGCTTCCAGGAGTATGTCTTTGATACCGGCGGGATGGGCTTTGCCGACAGGATGTTCGCGATCGAACTGCAGTTCGAGATGCAGGTTGTGATTGCATAGTAAAAGTCTTTCCAGTTCATTTTTTTCACCGCAGTATCCGGCGAATTGCTCGCTTTGCTCCAGTGTGGTTTGTCCCTGCTCACCGCGCTCGACGATCAGTCGCTGTTCATTCACCCGGTAACGTGTTGCCTCGCGATGGGAGCCGTCTGCCAGCGGCGCGATGGCATCGAGCAGGTCCATGGCATAAGCGACCACTTTCTGTCCGCGTTTGGGATTGTATTTGGCCGTACGTTCTGCGCCATCGTCTTCGTCGATCACGTCTGTGCCGTAGAGTGCGTCAAACAGACTGCCCCAGCGGGCATTCGTCGCATTCAGGGCATAACGGGCATTGGTCACCGGAACGACCAGTTGCGGGCCAGGGACCCGTGCGATCTCGTCATCGACATCGGAAGTGGTAATGCTGAAGTCATCGCCTTCCGGCAGCAGGTAACCGATGTCGGTCAGATACTGCTTGTAGGCGGCGGGATCGTATTCGGGATGTTCACGGTGCCAGGCGTCGATCTCTGCCTGTATCCGGTCGCGGGTTTCCAGCAATTCGTGGTTAAGCGGCCCGAACCGGTTGACGGCTTCGGTCAGGCCGCCCCAGAACTGCTCGGCATCGATGCCGGTACCGGGCAGGGCTTCCTGCATTATGAATTCATGCAGAACTCGCTCGATCTGCAACTCGCCTGCGTGGATGTAGTCGCTCATCGCGGATCGCCTCCATTACGGGCACGCTAGCGGCCCGCCTTACTGTAAATATAGACGCGCGGATTAAATGCGATAGCGCGTTTGTACCTGACTGTTGTGTGACTTAACCGGTCGTCGTTCACTGGCCGCCATAGACCTGGCGAGGCAACCACAACACCACTTCGGGGAAGATGATGCAGATAGCCAGCCCCACGGCCTGCAAAAACAGGAACGGCAGCGAGGAACGGTAGATCTGTCCCATGGTGACCGCTGGCGGGGCAACACTCTTCAGATAGAACAACGCATAGCCGAATGGCGGGCTAATGAAGGACATCTGCATGTTCACCATGTAGACCACACCGAACCACAGGGCCAGTTCATCGGGAGCGACCCCGGGCAGGCCAAACACACCGTCGAAACTCAGGGTCTTCATCAGCGGGACAAAAATCGGCACCGCGAGAAGCAGAATACCGACCCAGTCGAGGAACATGCCGAGTATCACCAGGATGACCATCATCAACATCAGAACGCCATAGGGACCCAGGCCGGTATTGGCAATACTTTCGTTGACGAACTCCTGGCCGCCGTTGACCACGTAGAAGCCGACGAACAGTGTCGCGCCGAAGATAATCCACAACACCATGCCGGTGACCCGCAGGGTGGTCATGGCGGCGGAACGAATGTTCTCCAGGTTCAGTCGCCGGTGCATGGAGGCTACCACCAGTGCGCCGAAGGTGCCGACGCCGGCGGCTTCGACCGGGGTGGCGATACCGGCAAAAATAATCCCGAGCACCAGTGTGACCAGGATCAGCGGGGCGAACATGTTCTTCAGCAGGCGTAATTTCTCCTTAACGTCGACCCGGTCTTCGGGCGGCAGTGCCGGGCCAGCTTCGGGCTTGTACCAGGTGACGACCACGATGTAGAGAATGTACAGACCCGAGAGAATCAGACCCGGTATAACTGCGCCGATGAACAGCTCGCCGACCGATTGCTGGGCGACCACCGCGAACAGGATCGCCAGGATCGACGGCGGGATCAGAATGCCCAGGGTACCGCCTGCCAGGATCGAACCGCAGGCAATGGTATGGTGATAGCGACGGCGAATCATGGCCGGCAATGCAATCATGCCCATGGTGACCTCGGTAGCGCCGATCACGCCGCACATGGCGGCCAGCAGGGTCGAGGCAATGATAGTGGAGATGGCCAGTCCGCCACGCAGTCCGCCGAGGATTTTGTACACCATGTCGTACAGTTCCTCGATGATGCCGGCGCGTTCCAGTACCGAGGCCATGAATATAAATAGCGGTATGGCTGACAGCTGGTAGTTGGTCATCAACGGGAAGATGCGCGAGGGCAGGATGTTCAGCATGCGCGCATCGCCGAACATGAACAGGAACACGCAAGCCAGTCCACCGGTCACAAACGCCAGTGGCAGACCCAGCATCAGCAGGATCAGCAGCGAGCCGAACATCAGCACGGTCAGCCAGAGAATATCGATTTCCCAACCCATGTTCAGCCCTCCGGTCGTACTTCGGATTTGATTTCAAAGGACGCCGGATTGATCGCTACACTAATATCTTTTATCAGCTGCGCAATACCCTGCAATAACAACAAGGCCGCCCCGAGAGGCAGGGCGAA
>JASFNY010000074.1:0-7801 GCA_050116795.1 Thiohalophilus sp. | reverse complement strand
CACTATCTGCTTTTCTTGTTCCAAATTTAATAACAGTCCTGTAAGCAAGTTTATTCATCTGACACGGCATTGAGTCGTAATCATCAGATTACATGATGCTTGCCTTCAACATGCACAGTGCTTGCCTGGATGCCCTGCTCACCCTGTTCTTCATTGAAATGTACGTTCATGCCAACTTTCAGATCATCGAAGTCCATCTCTATGACACTGTTACGATGAAAATAGATCTCACGCCCGTCTGACGCTTTTATCAGGCCATAATCCTCATCGGGCACCAGCTTCATTATCTGGCCGTGAGGCGGTGATTCATGATGTTTGACCTTGCCGCGCCGCTGGCGTACATAATTCTCCAGTTGACGCTTTGCGGCATTGAACGCATCGCGTATCGCCACATAAGCATCCTCGTGCGCATGATGCTGGTCAGGATGACGGGAAGCCACGATCTCTCCACCCGGCAGGGTAACATCCACCGTCACGGTATAGACACGCCCCTTGTGGTGGTGCTTGTGGGGTGCTTCCACGGTGACCTTGCAACCGGTTATATCATTAGCAAATTGCTCAAGTTTTTGAACCTTGTCCCTGATATCAGCCTCAATCGCATCTGACGGTTCCAGATGCCGGAAAGTGATTTGCAATGGAATCTGCATGCCTGCCTCCTCTCGATTCGAATATATATAAATTTTGAGTAGCTATAGAGTGAATCGCGTCACGAACCAATAATAGACGATGCTGGTAATTGTTCGAACAACCCCAAAAGACATGGCATAGCATTTGGCACTTTACTCTGTGCCTGAATATCACTTTTGCATTATCAAGACCCGGCATTTCCAACCAACATCATCCGGTCAGTGAACCGGCACCAAAGAACCCTGAAAACCCACTTGAATATTGCAGGATAAACAGCCACTCTGATAAAGATCAGGAAAACATTTGCCAGTGTTAATGACAGACCTTGCCGGAACGATACTTCCGGCTCAAACTGATTTTATGGCACCAACCGGATTATTAGCAGCTCGAAACAATGCCTACCAGCAACGCTGAAATCGCGACCTTGTTCGAGGAAATTGCCGATATCCTGGAAATCCAGAACGCCAATCCGTTCCGGATTCGCGCATATCGCAATGCTGCCCGCCAGATTCATGGCATGGGGAAAGATCTTCGTGACTATATAGATCAGGGCAAGGACCTGACCAAGTTACCGGGAATCGGCAAGGACCTGGCAGCCAAGATCAATGAAATCCTGGAGACCGGTCGCTGCCAGGCGCTGGAGAAGCTGCGCAAGCAGACCTCCCCCGGCCTGGTCGACCTGCTGCACATTCCCGGGCTGGGTCCCAAGCGCGTGCACGCCCTGTTCGAGGAACTGGATGTGCATACCCCTGAGCAACTGCTGCGCGCAGCCAGGGACCACCGGGTACAGGAACTTTCCGGATTCGGAGAGAAAACCGAACAAAGCATCATCCGGAACATTGAAGCGCACATCAAGCATAAGCAACGCATCAAACTGGTCGAGGCCAGCGAATATGCCGAGCCATTACTCGACTACCTGAGCAAAGTTAAGAGCGCAGACAAAGTCGTGATTGCCGGAAGCTATCGCCGTCATAAAGAGACCGTCGGGGATCTCGATGTACTGGTAACCGCGGGGAAAAGTGATGAAATCATGGAGGCCTTCGTCAACTACGAGGATGTGGCAGAAGTGATCTCCCAGGGCAGCACCCGCAGTACAGTCAGGCTGAAAAACAATCTGCAGGTTGATCTGCGCGTGGTACCGAAAAAAAGTTTCGGTGCAGCCCTGCACTATTTTACTGGTTCCAAAGCCCACAACATTGCAATTCGCCGCCGGGCCCAGCAGCGGGACATGAAGATCAATGAATACGGTGTCTTCCTGAAAGAGAAACAGATTGCCGGAAAAACAGAAGAGTCGGTTTTCAAGGCCGTTGATCTTCCCTGGATTGCACCGGAGCTGCGGGAAAACAATGGTGAGATCGAAGCCGCTGAAAAAAATCATCTGCCGAATCTCGTCGAACTGTCAGATCTCAGAGGCGATCTGCATTCGCATACTTCCGCTACCGATGGTCACAACAGTCTCAGGGAAATGGGCGACGCAGCAAGTAAATCAGGCCTGGACTACCTGGCAATCACTGAACATTCCCGGCACCTGAAGGTGGCGCACGGCCTGGACGAAAAGCGCCTGTTGAAACAAATCGAGGAGATCGATGCGCTGAATGAGAAACTCGATAACATAACCCTGCTCAAAGGCATCGAGGTTGATATTCTGGAGGATGGCCAACTTGATCTGCCTGATGAAATATTGAAGCAGCTTGACCTGGTCATCGGCGCAGTGCACAGCCAGTTTCATCTTTCACGCAAGAAGCAAACCGAACGCATTCTGCATGCCATGGATCACCCCTGTTTTACATTGCTTGCCCATCCTTCCGGCAGGCTGCTGGAGGAACGCGATGCTTATGACGTGGACATGACAAAATTGATTCGTCATGCCCGGGAAAGAGGTTGTTATCTTGAGCTCAACGCCCAGCCGGACAGGCTGGACCTGCTCGATGTCTACTGCCACACAGCGAAAGATGAAGGGGTACTGATCAGCGTGAACTCCGATGCCCACAGCGTGAATGACTTTGCCAATCTCAAATACGGCATTGGCCAGGCCCGTCGCGGCTGGCTGGAGAAGAATGATGTCCTCAACACCCGTTCACTGACTCAACTGCGCAAGTTGATCAGGAACACCCGCCTGTAAGAGCACAAAAAAAGGGCCCGCAGGCCCTTTTTTGCGAAACGCTGGCAAATAAATTACTTGGCCGCGCGCTCCTTGGCTTCCTTGATCACTTCTTCCGCCACATTGGCCGGGCACGGCATGTAGTGAGAGAACTCCATGGAGAACTGACCACGGCCGGAAGTCATAGTACGCAGATCACCGATGTAGCCGAACATTTCACTCAGCGGGCAATCTGCCTTGACGCGTACGCCGGTCGGATTCGGTTCCTGTGCCTTGATCATGCCACGGCGACGGTTGAGGTCACCGATCACATCACCCACGTTGTCTTCGGGGGAGAACACATCAACCTTCATAACCGGTTCCATCAGCTGCGGTCCGGCCTTCGGCATGGACTGACGATAGGCGGCAGCGGCCGCCAGCTCATAGGCCACGGCCGAGGAGTCAACCGGATGGTAACCACCATCTCTTAAGGTAACCTTGAAGTCCAGGCAGGGGTAACCTGCAAGCACGCCTTTATCCCTGCTCTTTTCGAAGCCTTTCTGCACGGCGGGCCAGAATTCACGTGGCACGTTACCGCCGGTGACAACGGACTCGAATTCGAAACCGCTGCCCGGCTCGCCCGGCTCGATGGTGTAATCGATCTTGGCGAACTGACCGGAACCACCGGTCTGCTTCTTGTGGGTGTAGGTATCTTCGATCTTCTGGGTGATGGTTTCACGATAGGCCACCTGCGGCTTGCCCACGACCACTTCCACGCCATGGGTCCGCTTGAGAATGTCCACCTTGATGTCCAGGTGCAACTCACCCATCCCCTTGAGGATGGTTTCGCCGCTGTCCTCGTCTGTTTCAACCCGGAACGAAGGATCCTCGGCCACCATCTTGCCAATGGCGATACCCATCTTCTCGGCCGCAGCCTTGTCCTTGGGTGCAACAGCGACGGAGATAACCGGATCCGGGAACACCATCGGCTCCAGTGTCGCAGGCTTGTTCGGATCACACAGGGTATGACCGGTCTGGGTATTCTTGAGACCGATCAGGGCAACGATATCACCCGCCTGGGCAGAATCACGCTCTTCACGATCGTTAGCACTCATTTCCACGATACGGCCGATACGCTCGGTTTTACCGGTGGCGGTATTCAGAACGGTATCACCCTTCTTGAGCTTACCCGAGTAGATGCGGGTAAAGGTCAGTGCGCCGTAGCGGTCGTCCATAATCTTGAATGCCAGCGCGCGCAGTGGTTTGTCGGCATCCACGGTAGCAAATTCGCCGGTTTCATTACCTTCCAGATCAACTTCCGGCTGCGGGGGAACCTGGGTCGGATCGGGAAGGAAATCGACGACTGCATCCAGCACCAGCTGCACACCCTTGTTCTTGAACGCGGAACCGCAGTAGGTCGGGAAGAAATCCAGGTTGATGGTACCCTTGCGGATGCACTTCTTGAGGTCTTCCACAGAAGGCTCTTCACCTTCCAGGTACTTCTCCATCAGATCGTCGTCTTGCTCAACGGCAGTTTCGACCAGCTTTTCTCGCCACTCTTCGACCAGATCGGCCATCTCGGCCGGCACGTCCTGGATTTCGTAGTTTTCAGGCAGACCTGACTCGTCCCAGACCCAGGCCTTGCGAGTCAGCAGATCCACGACACCCTTGAAGTCGTCTTCGATACCAATAGGCAGCACCATCACCAGCGGGGTCGCAGCCAGGACTTTTTCTACCTGGGCAACCACGCGATAGAAATCAGCGCCAACGCGATCCAGTTTGTTGACAAAAATGACGCGGGCAACGCCGGAGTCATTGGCATAGCGCCAGTTGGTTTCGGACTGGGGTTCGACACCGCCGGAACCGCAGAATACGCCGACACCACCGTCCAGTACCTTCAGCGAACGATAGACCTCGATAGTGAAGTCAACGTGACCGGGAGTGTCGATAATGTTCAGGCGATGGTCTTTCCAGGCACAACTGGTGGCAGCGGACTGAATAGTGATCCCGCGCTCGCGTTCCTGGTCCATGAAGTCTGTAGTCGCTTCACCATCATGGACTTCACCGGTCTTGTGAACCTTACCGGTCAGTTTGAGGATACGCTCGGTGGTGGTGGTTTTACCGGCATCCACATGTGCGAATATGCCGATGTTTCTGTACTTGCTTAAATCATTCATGTTTCTACCTGTAATAAATTTCTATAACCCGCCATTTCCCGCGAGCAGGTTGTGATGGTAAAGGCCCGGACCACCACCAGGAGTCTGCCTGGACGGCGCTAGCGCCAAAAACAGCCGCGCATTATACCCAAGATGACAAAAAATGTGCATGACATTCAGGGACCGGAAGCCAGATTTTCGGGAAAATCGGCCGCCAGGATTAAGCTTGGCGATATGGCTGGGTGATACCGATATGGGGCTGGAAGCGGCCGCTTCAAGCGGTTTCGGAGGAAACCGGCATATATACCGGCATATATATGGTGTTTGCCTCCAATCAGGGCAATACCGGGCCAGCACGTGCGCTGCTTCAGCTTATTCCGGTAAGGAGGGTCGGAATTGCGCGACCAGGGGGTGTTCCTCCCCAAGCATGTTGAACACCCGCTGCATGGCCTGTACGGCAAACCCCTGTTCGAATTCCGGAGACTGCTCGGCGATGGCCGCCAGTTGCTGTAGTGCTGCCTCGTATCTCTCCTCGATCACATACTGGGCGACCAGCTGCTGCCGGGCAGTGATTGCTGAGGGGTCGGCATCCACGACGGCCTCCAGCGCCACGCTGTCCTGCTTCGAATCGCGTAGCACGTGGAACGCCAGCTGGTCATGCAATTTGCCGATCTCCGGATAGCTGGCCAGCGTTTTCGGCAGCGAATCGAGAACTTTCAATGCCTCGGTATAACGTCCCTCATGCCGCAACAGCTTGCACAGGGTCAACGGCAGCCTGGGGTTGTCCGGGTCATTTGCCACGGCATCGGCAATGCTCACATAAGCCGCCTGCTGCTCCCCCCGGGCATACTGATCGACTGCATCAGCCAGGATCAGATCCGACTCCCGCGCCACATACAGGCCCAGAAGTTTGCGCAACTCCCCCTCCTCACCGTATCCGAGCTGCGTGGCCACCGCTTCACCGCGATAAAACAATTTCAGGGTCGGCAGACCAATCACATCGTATTGAGCCGCAACAGCTGTCTCGCTGTCGGCATCCACATTCACCAGCAGCACACGACCGTCATAATGGCGAATCACCC
The DNA here is from genome assembly GCA_050116795.1 of Thiohalophilus sp. Classification (GTDB taxonomy): domain Bacteria; phylum Pseudomonadota; class Gammaproteobacteria; order UBA6429; family Thiohalophilaceae; genus Thiohalophilus. The sequence goes on along the minus strand of JASFNY010000074.1, from coordinate 1,856 downwards.
GTTCGAGTAATGGGTACTGCTCTGTACAGGTTTCCACCTTCACGGACCAGAAGTTCACCAGTACCGGGCCCTGATTTGAGTTTTCCAGGACAAGGGACCGGAACTCGTCGCCACTGGCGGAAAGGATATAGGGGGAATCAACCGTCTCATTCATGGTCTATTTCATTCGCATTTGCAGGATTTGGACCATCTACTCAAACATAGACGCCATTTGCGTTCAAATCGGCCCGTATTGATCGATGGCAGGAGTCTGAAAACGTTAATTTTTTGTTGTTGTATCGACTTGAAAAGGGTTATGATGGCCCTACTTTGTAAGAAGTCGTGGCGCCTTCGGGCACCATGTAGTAACTGCATATTATTAAGGTTCTTCAAGAAATACCGGCGCGACCTCAAGTTGTACCTTCCCGATTTTCCTGAATACTACCTCAAATGATTTGCACGACCATTTTTACCAATTTGAAAGATTGAGGTATTTTCCATGATTAACGGTACCGTTAAGTGGTTTAACGAATCCAAAGGTTTTGGCTTTATCACTCCGGAAGACGGCAGCAAGGACGTTTTCGTTCACTTCTCCGCTATCGTCGGTGATGGCTTCCGCACCCTGGCTGAAGGCCAGCAGGTCAGCTTCGAAGTCGAACAGGGCCCCAAAGGTCCGCAGGCAGCCCGCGTTACTGCTGCCTAAGCCGGATTCTTATCCGCACCCCGAACCGGCAGCCTATGGCTGCCGGTTCTTTTTTTGCCTGTAGAAAATTCACCCTCTCTCCTTCCTCCCCCGGATTAATCTCCCGAATATTCGCATAGCCATGCGAATGCCCTGCCGCGTGCTATCTTTATCGGGATATTTCACTATTAAGGATGGATGCCATGCACCTGTCGCTTGCACGGCTACCGGTGATTGCCGGACTGATTTACCTGTTTATCTCCCTGCTATGCCTGTCACCTGCAGAAGCGGCCCAGACCCGGGTTGTTCTTGGGACAGCAACCCCCGGAGGAGGATTTCAGTTATTTGGCCAGACCCTGATCGAGGTATTCAATGCACACAGTGACGGCATGCAACTTCAGGAACAGCCGACCCGGGGCAGCCGGCAAAACCTGAAATTGCTGGAAGCAGGCAAGATTGATATCGGCCAGGTGGAAGGCAACGCCGCGCGTGTGGCCCTGGATGGCATCGGCAGGGAACCTGCAAATCTCAAGGTACTGTCGGTGATGTACCCCAATCCCGGCATGTTCGTAGTTCGGGCCGATTCGGAATATCACACTATCGCCGATCTCAAAGGCAAACCCATTGCCTTTGGTACCCGCGCTTCAGGATTACGCATTCTCGTGGCGGATGTCCTCGACGGACTCGGCCTGGACCCGGAGAAAGATTTTCAACAGATTATTCTGGATAAGGCCGCCGATGGCCCAAAACTGGTACTGGAGCGAAAGGCGGAAGCCTTGTGGGGCGCAGGCATTGGTTGGCCAGGGTTTGTCAAAGTCGCTAACAGCGAGACCGGCGCACGCTTCATTGCCCCCAGCGATGAACAACTTGGACAAATACATGCCAGGCACCCTCATCTGCGGCCGATGACAGTTCCAGCAAACACCTATCGCGGTCAAACGCAGCCAATCAATTCCGTTGGCCTATGGTCCCTGATACTGGTTCGCCCCGATATGCCTGAAGAGGTCGTTTATCAACTGGCGCGGGCATTACACCGCAATGAAGCGTTACTGGCAGAACAACTTGAGCAAGCTCGTTACACTACCGCAAAAAATACGGTTCAACAGGTGCCAAGCGAACTGTTACACCCCGGTGTATTGAGGTTTTTCCGCGAAGCCGGAATACAACCCTGAGAACACAAGCTGGTACCGAATAC
>JASFNY010000073.1:0-7824 GCA_050116795.1 Thiohalophilus sp. | reverse complement strand
GGCGGTACCGGCCGGTTCCGATTTGGGTCTGGGTGCGGCGGCGGCGGCGGGGGCCGAGGTGCTGCCGGCTTTCATGCTGTCGACCACCTGTGAAGCATCGCTCACCAGGTAGGCAATCGCCTCGCCAACCGGGATGGTAGCGTCAGCCTCGGCCATCGGGCCGGACAGGAAACCATCGCGGAACACTTCCACGTCCATGATCGCCTTGTCGGTCTCGACCTGGGCGACCACGTCGCCGCGTGCGATCTTGTCGCCGATGTTCTTCTCCCAGCTGACCATGACGCCCTCGGTCATGGTGTCGGAGAGCTGCGGCATTTTAATGGTATAGGCGTCTTCGGCCGGGGCCTGGTCCGCAGGCGCGGCGGCCGGTTCTTGTTCTTCGGCGGCGGGCGCTTCGGCACTGGCAACCGGGGCGGCGCCTTCGCTCTGTACCTCGTCGGCACTGGCAACCAGGTAACCCATCGCTTCACCGACCGGGATGGTGGCATCGACTTCGGCCAGCGGCCCGGACAGGTAACCTTCACGGAACACTTCCACGTCCATGATGGCCTTGTCGGTCTCGACCGTGGCGACGATGTCACCGCGCTCGATCTTGTCGCCGAGGTTCTTCTCCCAGCTGACCACGACACCTTCGGTCATGGTGTCGGAGAGCTGGGGCATTTTAATGATGTACGGATCAGCCATGATTCAGATTCTTTATATTCCCGCTAGAGACCCATGCAAGAACAGGGCCTGACAAATGTCTGACGTTTAGATCTTGCCCAGTGCCTTGAGCGCGCCCTGATACACATCGTCGGCGCTCGGGATCGCGGCTTTTTCCAGCTTCGCGTTGTACGGCACCGGCACGTCGGCGGCGTGAATCCGTACCGGCTGGGAATCCAGCGCGAAGAAGCAGTCCTCGATGATGCCGGTGATGATTTCCGAACCCACGCCGACCGGGGCCTCGTCTTCCTCGGCCACCACCACGCGGTGGGTCTTCTCGACGGAGTTACGAATGGTTTCGCGATCGATCGGCTTGAGCGCGCGCAGGTCGACGACCTCGGCACTGATGCCGTCGGCTTCCAGGCGTTTGGCCGCTTCCAGGCACAGGTGCACGCTGAAGTTGTAACCGATTAACGTGATATCGCTGCCTTCGCGGACCACCTCGGCACCTTCCAGCGGGCGGAAGAATTCTTCATCGGGAATATCTTCCTTGAGGTTATACATCTGCTCGTGCTCGATGATGATCACCGGATCGTTGGAACGAATCGCGGACTTGAGCATGCCGTAAGCATCCAGCGGACCACGCGGGGTGACCACGCGCAGGCCGGAAGTGGACATGAACATACGCGCCAGTCGCGCGGAGTGCTGCGCCGCGAGCTGGTGCGCGGTACCACCCGGGGTACGCATCACGATCGGGCAGGCAATCTGGCCGCCGGACATGTAGCGGATCTTGGCGGCCGCGTTGATCAGGGTATCCAGCGCCAGCAGCGCGAAGTTGATCGACATGATCTCGATGATCGGGCGCATGCCGACCATGGAGGCACCGATGCCGATACCGGTATAGGAGTTTTCTGAAATAGGGGTGTCGATAATCCGTTCCGGACCATACTTGTCGAACAGGCCGGAAGTGGCCTTGTAGGTTCCGCCCGCGACGCCGATGTCCTCACCCATGGCGATCACCAACGGATCGTTGGCCATCTCTTCATCGTGGGCCCGGCGGATCGCTTCCCAATATGCCGTCTCTGCCATCTTGTTAATTCCTCGTTATTTCTGCAGTGGACCGATCCAGCGCGGATCCGGGTTATCGTCCAGTACGTATTTGTTCAGGTCTTCGACCTTCGGCTCCGGACTTTCTTCGGCGAACTTGATGATGTCGTTCTCGATCTCGTCGCCGATCTCTTTGTCCCACTTCTTGATCTCGTCTTCGGACAGCAGGCCGGCCTTGATCAGCCGTTCACTGTAGAGCCGGATGGGATCGCGCTTCATCCACTCTTCTTCCTCGTCCTTGGTACGGTAGCCCTTGGCGTCGGACATGGAGTGACCGCGATAACGGTAGGTCATGAACTCTATAAAATAAGGTTTGCTTTCGTTACGCACGTAATCGATCGCTTGTTTCGAGGCTTCCATCACGGTGTCGATGTCCATGCCGTCGTGCTGGCTGGACTTCATGTCGTAACCGCAAACGCGCTTGTACTGGTCGCGCACCGCAGTGGAACGATCGATATGGGTGCCGATGGCGTACAGGTTGTTTTCACACACGAACAGTACCGGCAGGTTCCAGACCGCGGCCATGTTCATGGTTTCGTGGAAGGTCCCCTGGTTGTTGGCGCCGTCACCCAGGAAGCAGATGGCGATCTGCTTGGTGCCCTTGTGCTTGGCACCCAGTGCCAGGCCGGCGGCCAGCGGGAAAGGCTGACCGACCAGGGCGTAACCGCCCATGAAATTCTGGCTGGCGTCGAAGATGTGCATGGAGCCGCCGCGTCCCTTCGAGGAACCGGTCTCCTTGCCGTACAGCTCGGCCATCACCTCGCGCGGCTGCGCGCCGGTCTTGATGGCGTGGACGTGATCCCGGTAACCGGTGATCACGTAATCGTTTTCCTGGCCCTTGCCGACGTTGGCCATCTCCAGTACCCCGGTGGCCACCGCTTCCTGGCCAGAGTAGAGATGCAAAAAGCCCCCGATCTTGCGTTCCATGTAGGCTTCGAAAGTGCGATCCTCGAAGCGGCGGAAGAACATCATTTCCCGCAACAAGCGTTTTTTGTCCGCGTCTTTCATAGGGATCCTTAATTAATGATTTTCCAGCTAAATGAAGATGTTACGGGTATTGTACCCCATTACCCCGAATTCAAAGCCGCGTATGATCGACGTTTTAGCGCATCAGGTCAAGAAAAATCCCGTTGACGAACGGATTACAAGCGGCCAATTATCCTTTAAAATCAGCAACTAAAATTAAAACTACACACGCGGTGCAGGGTCTTCGCATGACCGCCTCGGCGGTATCGTACCGACACACGCGTACATTCTTTATGTATTACCGGGTTGAATGATGTCTCAGGAAGTGATCCACCAATGGCTCGACAATATGAGCAAGTCCGTCTCCATGCGCGATCTGGAAAAACATATGTCTCTGGTCTCACCGTACGTTCGGGTCTACGGTGTACCCGGCCAGAGTGTCGTCGACTACGATGGCTGGCGCCAGCGAAGGAAATATGAGTTCGACCACAACTTGTTGACCCGTCTCTATTATAAACTGGTTAGAATCAAGACTCAGGCTCTGCGCCGGCTCGCCTTCCAGGTTGAAGAAACCATGTCGGCCAGTAACGGCCAGTCCGTGGTGTTGAGCAAGGACATCATGCTGGAGCTGGAGCCGGATAACAAATGGCGGGTGGTGGAAGAAAAGATCCGCAAATGGACAGTAATCGGATAGGTCCCTGAACAGAATAATGAGCAAGCGATACCGAACCGAACAAGACAGCCTGGGTGAACTGCAGGTACCCGCCGATGCAATGTACGGCGCTCAAACACAGCGGGCGATCGATAACTTCCCCGTTAGCGGGCTGGCCATGCCGCGCGCTTTCATTCGCGCACTGGGACTGATCAAGCACGCCTGTGCCGAAACCAACCTGAAACTCGGCCTGCTGGATAAAGATCGCGCCGAGGCCATCAAGCAGGCCGCGCTGAAAGTGGCCGATGGAGAGCTGGACGATCAGTTCCCGGTCGATGTGTTCCAGACGGGTTCCGGCACCAGCACCAACATGAATGCCAACGAGGTGATCGCGCACCTCGCCAGCAGCAAAAAACTGAGCGTGCACCCGAACGATCACGTCAACATGAGCCAGAGCTCCAACGATGTGATCCCCACTGCCATTCATGTCAGTGCCTCGCTGGAACTGCAGGAACAACTGCTGCCGGCACTGAATTACCTGGCCGATACGATCGATCACAAGGCGCATTCACTCGACGAGATCGTCAAGACCGGTCGCACCCATTTGATGGATGCCATGCCGGTGACCCTGCAACAGGAACTGCAAACCTGGCGCGATCAACTGCATGACGGCGAGGCGCGCTTGCAAACCGGCCTGTCCCGACTGCATGCCCTGCCACAAGGCGGGACCGCGGTAGGCACCGGCGTCAACTGCCACCGGGAATTCGGTGACGGCGTGGCAACGGTGCTGAGGCAACAGACCAGCATCAACTTTCTTGCCATGGCCAACCCGTTTGTCGGACTGGCCAGCCAGGACACGGCGGTTGAAGTCAGCGGCCAGCTCAAGACCGTGGCGGTCAGCATCATGAAAATCGCCAACGACCTGCGCTGGATGAACAGCGGACCACTGGCCGGCCTTGCCGAAATCGAACTACCGGCCTTGCAACCGGGCAGCTCGATCATGCCGGGCAAGATCAACCCGGTGATTCCCGAGGCTGCGGCCATGGTCGGCGCCCAGGTGATCGGTAACGACGCCACGATCACCGTGGCCGGGCAATCCGGTAACTTCCAGTTGAACGTAATGCTGCCGGTGATCGCTTATAACCTGCTGCAAAGTATTCAACTGCTGGCGAACATTTCACGCCTGCTTGCCGATCATGTCATCAGCGGTTTCAAGGTCAACGAAGAAAACATCAAGACCGCGCTGGATCGCAACCCGATACTGGTGACTGCACTCAACCGCGTGATTGGTTATGAAAAAGGCGCGGCGATCGCCAAGCGTGCCTACGCGGAAAACCGCCCGGTCATCGAGGTGGCCAGGGAGATGACCGAGCTCTCCGAAGAAGAACTGAAACAACTCCTGGATCCTTCCGCCCTGACCCGCGGCGGCATACACGACTGAACCGGTGACCGCGATGCCTCATCGTTGCGGCTGGGCCGGTCCCGATCAAATCTATATCGACTATCACGATCATGAATGGGGCGTACCGCTGTATGACGATCAGCGGTTGTTCGAGTTTCTGATCCTCGAAGGCGCGCAGGCCGGATTAAGCTGGATCACGATCCTGAAAAAGCGCGAAGCCTATCGCAAGGCTTTACAGAATTTTGACGTGGAAAAGATCGCCCGCTTTTCACGCACCAAAATAGAGCGCCTGATGCAAAATTCCAGTATCATTCGCAATCGTTTGAAAATCGAAGCCACCATACAAAACGCACGGTCATTTCTGACAGTGCAGGAACAATACGGCAGCTTCAGTGATTACATCTGGCAGTTCGTCGACGGCCGGCCGGTTCAGAACAAATGGAAAACCGATAAACAGGTACCGGCCTCGACCAGACAATCGGAAACCATGAGCAAAGAACTCAAGCGACTCGGTTTTCGTTTCGTTGGGCCCACGATTTGTTATGCGTACATGCAGGCCACGGGGATGGTCAATGATCACATCACCCGCTGCTATCGCCACGAGCAGATCGCAAAACTGGGGAGTTGAACGATGAGTATTAAAACCTTTTTCGGTTTTTCACTCGAAAACGTCAGTCACAGCGAACGCCTGGCTTCAACGGCCGGTGGTTTCCTGGGCATCTTTCTGATCATGCTGGTGACCTACCAGGTCACCGGCATGGAAGGCGCGGTGTTGATCGTCCCTTCCATGGGCGCCTCGGCCGTGCTGCTGTTCGCCGTGCCTCACGGTAAGCTCTCACAACCCTGGGCCCTGCTCGGTGGACACGGGGTGTCCGCGGTTATCGGCGTGGCCTGCTATCAACTCGTACCCGATCCCTTTGTCGCCGCCGGACTGGCGGTCGGTATCGCCATCGGCGCGATGCACTATCTCTCCTGTATCCATCCGCCGGGCGGTGCAACCGCGCTGGCCGCCGTGATCGGCGGTGATGCGATCCATTCACTGGGTTACGAATACGTACTCACCCCGATCATGCTCAACGCCCTGATCATTTTCCTGGTCGCGATCGTCTTCAATTACCTGTTCCCGTGGCGGCGTTACCCGGCCAGTTTGATGAAAGCCAAAAAAGAAGGTGAAGTGGAGAAAGCTGAAGACAACATTCCTCGCCTTTCGCAGGAAGATCTGGATTTCGCCATGCGCAAGATGGACCTGCTGGTCGACATTACCGTCGATGACCTGGTAGAACTCTACTCGCTGGCTTCGAAATATTCCGAGACCAAGCATCTGAAACCCGACGAGATCAAACCCGGCCGCTATTACAGTAATGGCCTGTACGGCAATCTCTGGCAGGTCAGGCAGATCATCGATGAACACCGTCACGACGTGTCGACCCGTGACAGGGTGATCTACAAGATCGTCGCCGGCAGTAACCTCTACACCACCGCCACCTCTACCCGCGAAGAATTCGCCTACTGGGCACGGTATGAAGTCGTACAACAGGAAAACGACTGGGTACTGGCGGACGAGGAAGTTTAACCGGCCTTGCCGGTAAGGCCGGCATCCAATAATTTTATAAAAGCTTTCGTCCGCAGCTTCGCGGCTGAGGTTATAAAGCGCTGTCCCGCCAGCGTGGCGCATTGTTTTATATTACAACCCAATTTCGCCCGCGGCTTCGCCGCAGAGATTTTAAAGCGCTGTCCCGCCAGCGCACCTCGGGTTCATTTCTTTGTCACGCGACAAAGAAACGAACCAAAGAAAACGCGCCCCGGGGGCGCTTGTCGCCCTGACCCGGTAACACCGGGTCACGCCGAGTCCCTGCGCGCCCAAGGGGGTGAAAAACAGACTAAGTGAGAAGTGTGCTGTAACAGATAGCACAATGTCAGTTCGAGGGCTTTTAAAGCCCCTTTGGGCCACGCCGCGTCTCGCAGGCAAAATCCGGATCAAGCGAGCCTTATTGGTCGAGCTGGATTTGCTAGCGGGAGTAAAACGACAGCGCAGCAAATTCTGCGAGTGAGGCGAGCGCGGATTTTGTCGAGAAACGCGGGTAGCCGAGCAGCGCGAGGCCGTGGCCCCAGGGAGGAGCTTCTTTGGGTACTTTCTTGTCGATACAAGAAAGTACCTCGCCGTGCGGGCGCGAAAGCCCGCTAATAATAATTCAAGTCGCCCGAAGTGCGGACATTCTCAATATGGAACACAAACCTAATAATCTGCATAATAAAAGAATGAACAAAATCACCCTCACCCGCCCCGACGACTGGCATCTGCATGTCCGCGATGGCGACGTGCTGGCGAACGTGGTGCCGGACACGGCGAAACGTTTCGCCCGGGCGATCATCATGCCCAACCTGAAACCGCCGGTTACCACGGTCGACCAGGCGATCGAATATCGTCAGCGCATCCTGTCGGCTTTGCCGAAAAACAGCGCGTTCGATCCGCTCATGACCCTGTACCTGACTGACAACACCACCGCGGAAGAAATTCATAAAGCCGCGGAGCATCCAAACGTACACGCGGTGAAGTATTACCCGGCCGGTGCCACGACCCACTCCGATGCCGGGGTGACCGATATCGCCAATACCTGGTCCGCCATCGAGGCAATGGCCGAGACCGGTCTGCCTTTGCTGATACACGGTGAGGCGACCGATCCCGCAATCGATATTTTTGATCGCGAACAGGTGTTTATCGAACAGACCCTGACGCCGTTACTGGAACGCTTCGGTAATCTGAAAGTTGTGCTGGAACACATTACCACTCGCCATGCGGTGGAGTTTGTCGGCAAGGGTTCGGACAACCTGGCGGCAACCATCACTCCGCATCATCTGCTAATGAACCGCAATGCCATGTTCAAAGGCGGAATGAATCCGCATCACTATTGCCTGCCGGTGCTCAAACGTGAACAACATCGCCAGGCGCTGGTCGAGGCTGCAACCGGCGACAGCGGAAAGTTTTTCCTTGGCACCGACAGCGCACCACATTCGCGTCATGCCAAGGAATCGGCCTGTGGCTGTGCGGGTATCT
>JASFNY010000072.1:0-7852 GCA_050116795.1 Thiohalophilus sp. | reverse complement strand
TTGTTGGTACCGGTCGAACGGCCTGACGTTATAGTTATAATGGTGATTGTGATCCCGCCCCGGGATAAACAACGGACAAATTGACGGTCTATTCCTCATGGCGATCTTACACGTTGATATGGACGCTTTTTACGCCTCGGTGGAGGTGCGTGAACAGCCCGCACTGGCCGGGCGTCCGGTGATCGTCGGCGGTTCGGCGGAAGGCCGGGGGGTCGTGGCCGCCGCCAGTTACGAGGCACGTCAGTTCGGGATACACAGTGCGATGCCCATGGTGCGGGCCCTTCGACTCTGTCCCGATGCCGTGCGTCTGCCGGTACGGATGGATCTCTATCAGGAAATATCCCAGCAGATTCGCGATATCTTTGGCCGTTATACACCCGAGATCGAACCCCTGTCCCTGGACGAGGCGTTTCTGGATGTGACCGCCAGCGAAAAACTGTTTGGATCACCATTGGAAATCGCGCAACAGATCAAGCAAGTGATACAGGATGAACTGGGATTGATTGCATCAGTGGGTGTGGCACCCAACAAGTTTCTGGCCAAGATCGCCTCGGACCTTGAGAAACCAGACGGGCTGGTGACAGTTGAACCTGATGCAGTGCAGGAGTTTCTCGATCCGTTACCGATCAGTCGGCTGTGGGGAGTGGGCAAGGTCACCGCCGGCCAGTTCGAGCGCCTGGGTATCCAGACCATCGGTCAACTGCGGCGACGGACTCCGGAGTTTCTTGAATTCGAGTTCGGCAAGTTTGGTAAGCAGATATGGGAGCTGGCACATGGTCGTGACTCCCGTCCGGTGGTCAGTGATCACCGTGCCAAGTCACTCTCCACTGAACATACCTTTGCCGAGGATATTCGTGACAGCGCGATCCTGCGGGCGTGGTTGATTGACCTCTGCGAGCAGGTGGGTTTTCGTATTCGCCAGCATGGCTTTTATGGACGCACGGTGCAGATCAAACTGCGCTTTGCCGATTTTCGAACCATTACCCGCGCTCAGACGCTGGATAAACCCAGCCAGAGTACGGCGGATATCAGTCACACGGCCCTGGAATTACTGGCCAGGGCACGCCCGGATCAGTCGGCAGTACGCCTGCTGGGTGTCGGGATTTCCGGGCTTGATCAGAGCATGACTATGAACGATCAGCAGGGCGATCTGTTTACCGAAGGGAATAACTCGTCGCAACGCCAGCAGGAACTTGATGAGTTGGCGGATGCGATCAATACCCGCTTCGGCAAGCAACAACTGCGTCGCGGTGGGGGCTTTCATCGGCGTTAGCCAGTCTCATGCGTTACAATGGTGTGAGTTGACCCCCACAACAAGGAGTATTTCATGGCTGATCTGTCCCGCCAGCAAGAAGCCGCCGGTCCCGGCATTATCTTTCTCAAGGATTACACTCCACCCGCCTATCTGGTCGATAAGGTGGATCTCCATTTCGATCTGGATGCTTCTTCTACCAGGGTGCGCGCGACGCTGGATATGCGCCACAATCCCGAATATCCGGAAAAGCAACCGCGGCTGGAACTGGACGGTGAACATCTCGAATTGTTGAGCCTGCTGCTTGAAGGTACTCCGCTGGAGGAAACGCAATACGAATTCGAACAGGGCAGGCTGATCATTCCGAAAGTGCCGGAACAGTTCCAGTTGATCATCGAGACCCGCATCAATCCGGCGGCCAATACTGCACTGGAAGGACTCTATTACTCAGGCAAGATGCTATGCACCCAGTGCGAGGCACAGGGGTTTCGTCGTATCACCTATTTTCCTGATCGGCCTGACGTAATGTCCCGCTATAGCGTAACGCTGGTCGCCAACAAGGACGAGTACCCGGTGTTGCTGTCCAACGGCAACCTGGTGGAAGAGGGCGAGAGCGATGACGGGCGTCACTGGGCACGATGGGAAGATCCCAGCCTGAAACCGAGCTACCTGTTTGCACTGGTCGCCGGACAACTGGTGTGCAAGCAGGACAGCTACACCACGCTGAGCGGCAGTGAAGTAGACCTGCGTCTTTATGTCGAGCAGGAAAATCGCGACAAGTGTGACCACGCCATGACTTCCCTCAAACAGGCAATGCAGTGGGACGAACAAACTTATGGTCGGGAATATGACCTGAATATCTATATGATCGTCGCCGTGAATGATTTCAATATGGGCGCGATGGAAAACAAGGGATTGAATATTTTCAATTCATCCTGCGTACTGGCCAGTCCGGAAACAGCCACCGATCATGATTTTTATAATATCCAGAGTATTGTCGGTCATGAGTATTTCCATAACTGGTCAGGAAACCGTGTCACCTGTCGCGACTGGTTCCAGTTGAGTCTCAAGGAAGGTTTCACGGTGTTCCGTGATCAGGAGTTTTCCGCCGATCTCAATTCACGTGCCGTCAAGCGCATCGACGATGTCAACGTGCTACGTATCCACCAGTTTTCCCAGGATGCTGGTCCCATGGCGCATCCGGTGCGTCCTGATCGGTACATGGAAATCAGCAACTTCTATACCGTCACGGTCTATAACAAGGGCGCCGAGGTGGTACGTATGATCAGGAACCTGGTCGGGTCAGACGGTTTTCGTCGGGGTACGGATCTCTATTTTTCCCGCCATGATGGCCAGGCAGTGACCATCGAGGATTTCGTCAAGGCGATGGAAGACACCAATGATCTGGATCTTGACCAGTTTATGCGCTGGTACAACCAGGCCGGCACGCCGCAACTGGACGTGGAAGAAGACTACGATCAGAAATCGCAAACCTATACATTGCATATACGTCAGCATTGTCCACCAACCCCGGGTCAGGTAGACAAGCAACCGTTTCATATTCCGTTGGCCATGGGGCTGCTCGACCAACAGGGCACCGATCTGCCGTTGCAGCTGGAAGACGAAGAGGATCCTTTCCCGGCAACAACCCGGGTGCTGTCAGTTACCCAATCCAAAGAAACTTTTACTTTTATCAATGTACCGGAAAAACCGATCGTGTCCCTGGGCCGCGGGTTTTCTGCCCCGGTGCAAATCAACACGCCGCATTCTGAAAGCGAACTGGCTTTTCTGTTCGCGCATGATAACGATGAATTCAATCGCTGGGATGCGGGTCAGCAACTGGCAATGGCAATTATGCTGCGTCTTATTGAGCAGTATCAGCAGCAACAACCGCTGTTGCTGGATGAAAGTTTTATCAATGCTTTCCGCAAGACTCTACTGAATTCTGAACTGGACAAGGCGCTTATCGCCCAGGCCCTGAGCCTGCCATCGCAAAGTTATATTGCCGATCAGTGTAAAGTGGTGGATGTTGAAGCTATTTACGAGGTACATCACTTCGTGCGTCAGACGCTGGCCTTTGAGCTCAAGGACGAATGGCAGCGAATCTACGAAGCAAATGAGGCCGAAGGTGCTTATGTTTTCAATGCCGGGGAGATGGCCCGCCGTTCACTGCGTAACCTCTGCCTGGGTTATCTGCTTGAGACCGAAGAGCAACGCATGTTTGAACTGGCTGAAAAGCAATACTACCTGGCAGACAACATGACCGATACGCTCGCTGCTTTGTCCCTGTTGTCGAATTATGCGATCCCGGAACGCAGCAAGACGCTGGAACATTTCTACCAGGAATGGCGGCACGATCAGCAGGTCGTGGAAAAGTGGCTGGCAATCCAGGCCGGTTCACGATTGCCGAATACCTTGCAACATATCAACCAGTTAATGCAGCACGAGGCCTTCAGCATCAGGAATCCGAACAAGGTGCGCGCTCTGATAGGCCGTTTCTGTGCCGGTAATCCGATCAACTTCCACGCCGCCGATGGCAGTGGATACCAGTTCCTCGGTGATCGGGTGCTGGAACTGGACAGTCTCAATCCGCAAATTGCTGCGCGCCTGGTCCAGAACCTGAGCCGCTGGAGACGTTACGACGAAAAACGTCAGGCGATGATGAAACAACAATTGCAGCGGATTCTGGAAAAACAGGGCCTGTCAAAAGACGTTTATGAAATTGCTTCCAGAAGCCTGGAAAGCTGAGCCTATAGATTAACTAACTGGATCAGAATTCTAATCATGCAGATCTGGGTGGATGCCGATGCCTGTCCGATGGTAATCAAGGAAATCCTGTTCCGCGCGGCCGAGCGGACCGGCACACTGACGACCTTTGTGGCAAACCAGTACATTCGAATACCCAAATCCCGAATTATCAAGTCACTGCGCGTTGAGCAGGGATTTGATGTCGCTGACAACGAGATTGCCCGGCGTGTACGTTCCGGAGATCTGGTAATTACCAGTGATATACCGTTGGCGGCAGAGGTAATCGAGCAGGGCGCACAGGCGCTGAGTTTTCGTGGTGAGTTGTACACCATCGAGAATGTTCGCTCGAGATTGAACATGCGTGATTTTATGGACACCATGCGCGCCAGTGGCGTGGATACCGGTGGACAGGCGGCCATGAGCCAGACGGAACGCCAGGCATTTGCCAATCATCTGGACAGGATTCTCACACACAGCAAACCCGGCGTATGATTTTCCCATGCTGAAACTTACTCTTACCATACAAGAACATAATCCTGATACGCTTGGTCATATCCTGAAAAAAGAACTGGAATCGGGATCCGGAGCCGCTTTACCACTACACAAGGGTGCCAATGAGGGTGGTTATTGTGATGCCTCGAACCTGGAAGTCACTATCCTGTCACTTGAGCACAATGCACGGTTCATTCAGGCGATGATTGGTGTCTTTTTTACCGAGGTCGTTGCCAACTGCAGTTGCGGCGATGAACCACTGGAAAAACCGGCCTACTGCGAGATGCTGTTGAATATCGACAGGACCACGGCCGAGACTGACGTTCACGTTGTCTGATCATCTATCGAACCGTGCTATCTATCTCCAATAATATTGTCATTCCCGATAGCGAAATTGATCTGCAGGCGATTCGTTCCCAGGGTGCCGGCGGTCAGAATGTAAACAAAGTGTCCAGCGCGATACATTTGCGTTTTGACATTCAGGCCTCGTCGTTACCCGACTTCTGCAAGCAACGCCTGCTGTCACTCTCCGATCAACGTATCTCCAGTGAGGGCGTCATCGTAATCAAGGCACAACGTTATCGAACCCAGGAGAAGAACCGTGAAGAGGCCTTGCAAAGATTGCGGGAGTTAATTCGATCAGTACTGGTGACCCGCAAGAAACGTAAACCGACCCGGCCGACCCGTGCCTCGGTAAAGCGCAGGCTAGAGGCCAAACAAAAGCGTGGCAAAGTCAAGCGTAGTCGCGGCAAGGTTGTTTCCGAGGATTAACCCGAATCAGTTGTGACATGTTCGTCAGGTTCTTATACTGATGGCTGGCATTTGTAGCACGGATTATTAACAAGAGATGGCTAACAAACCGGTTGTCGCAGATAACAAACCCGCCAAGGTCAATCTGTCCACTGATCAGGAATATTATTATTGCGTCTGTGGCCGTTCGCAGAACCAGCCGTTCTGTGATGGGTCGCATATCGGCACCGGCCTGGAACCACTGGCGTTTACGCCGCAAAAAGATGGCGAAGCATTCTTGTGCAACTGTAAACATAGTGGAAACCTGCCTTATTGTGACGGCAGTCACCAGCAATTCAGTGAGAGTCAGATCGGCAAGGAAAGTCCTGTCCAATCATCTGTTAACGACAACGAATCCAGGCAACCCCAACCCAAGGCCACTGATGAAGAGCCGACCGTCGAGCTGATACATCAACTTGCCAGAGAGGGACTGGCATCAATGGGTAAGCACGGTCCCATGGCTGCGATGGGGGTGCCACGCTACAAGTTGCCGGACTGGAACGATATTCAGATCATGGTGGCGCAGCTGGATGACAAACCATTGCCTGATGATGCCCCTGTGGACACGGAACTGGTGATTGGCCCGCAGAGCAAAAAACCATTGCACATGAAAATGCCGCTGTTTGTCTCGGACATGAGTTTCGGTGCCCTGTCGGAGGAGGCGCGAATGGCATTGGCTCGCGGCGCCGAGCAGGTTGGAACCGGACTCTGTTCCGGTGAAGGCGGTATGCTGCCGGAAGAACAACAGGCCAACAGCCGTTATCTGTTCGAGCTGGGCAGTGCCGGTTTCGGTTATAACGAAACGGTGCCGGAAAAAGTACAGGCCTTTCACTTCAAAGCCGGACAGGCTGCCAAGACCGGAACCGGCGGGCATCTGCCGGGCAGCAAGGTCAGCAAGAAGATTGCCGAGGTGCGCGGGATTCCCGAGGGCAAATCGGCTTTCTCCCCGCCAACCTTTTCTGATCTTATTGAGCCGGCTGATTTCAAACGCTTTGCCGATCGAGTGCGCGAGATTAGCGGTGGCATCCCGATCGGCTTCAAGTTGAGCGCTAACCATATCGAACGGGATATCGAGTTTGCCCTGCAGGCCAGCGCTGATTATCTTATCCTCGATGGGCGGGGTGGCGGTACCGGGGCATCGCCATTGTTGTTCCGGGATCATATCAGTGTGCCGACAATTCCTGCCCTGGCACGAGCCCGACGTTATCTCGATCAACAGGGTCTCAGCGGTAAGATTACTTTGATTATCACCGGTGGCCTGCGAACCCCGGCCGACTTTATCAAGGCACTGGCATTGGGGGCCGATGGTGTTGCGATTGCCAACAGCGCAATTCAGGCCATCGGTTGTGTGGCGGCACGTATCTGCCATACCAACCAGTGTCCCTCTGGCATTGCCACCCAGGATCCGAATTTGCGTCAGCGGCTCGATGTGGAGAACGGGGCGCATCGACTGGCACGGTTTCTCCAGTCCTCCGTTCAATTGATGCAAGTTATGGCCCGAGCCTGCGGACACGACCATCTGAACCAGTTCAACCAGCAGGATCTGGCAACCTTCGATTACGATATGGCGAGGTTGTCCGGGATTGCTTATGCCGGCATGAGCGGTCAACCCTGACAGGGGGTTCTTTACCAGCAGTTCATACAAAATGATGGATCATGACCTGAAAGATAATTTTCATTTCAAACCGGCCCCGGGCTTGAGTAACAAGCACATCCAGACACTCTTGCCCCGTTTTATCAATCGCACATCCATACAGGTAATAGAGGAAGAGTTGCCGCTACCCGATGGCGACTTTGTCGATCTTGCCTGGGTCAATCCACCACAGTCCGCGACTGACAAACCACTGGTAGTGGTATTCCATGGCCTGGAGGGTTCACTCCATTCACCCTATGCACGCGATATTCTGCATGAAATCCAGCAGCGTCGCTGGCATGGTGTCTTGATGCACTTTCGTGGCTGCTCCGGACGGCTTAACCGGTTGCCACGCTCATATCACAGTGGTGAGACCGGCGATGCACGTTATCTGCTGCAACAGTTAACAAATCGATATCCGAATCTGCCCTTGGTCGCGGTCGGGTATTCACTGGGTGGCAATATGCTGCTCAAGTTACAGGCCGAGTGGGGCAGGGAATCGCTGTTGCGCGCAGCGGTATCAGTCTCGGCTCCGTTGAAACTGGATATCTGTTCCGAGCGCATCCACCAGGGGTTTTCCAGGGTATATGAGCGGCACCTGGTCAATAGTCTGGTCTCCAAGGTGCTGGCCAAGTTTGAGGATCATGATTACGAAAAACTCATTGGCCTGACGCGTGAAGGCATTCGAGTAGTGCGCAGCTTTCGCGAATTCGATGATCGATTCACTGCGCCAATTCATGGTTTTACCGATGCCGATGATTATTATCGGCAATCGAGTGCCCACGACTATGTTGGTGACATTCAACAGCCGGCACTAATCATTCAGGCCCTTGATGATCCGTTCATGACACCGAGGGTGTTGCCGCCGGCGAAGAATTTACCAACTCATATCGAGCTTGCCGTAAGCCGTTTTGGCGGCCACGTGGGCTTTGTCGAAG
>JASFNY010000071.1:0-7904 GCA_050116795.1 Thiohalophilus sp. | reverse complement strand
GTCCACTTCGGATTCGGGCATCTCCACGGCGATATTCGCTGACAGAGTCCGCATACCTTCGAAAATATTCATGTCCATCACCGGCGTGTTACCGGTCGCCATCAGCACAATCATGGTTTCGCCGACTGCCCGACCCAGACCGATCATTACCGCGGAGAAGATCCCCGGGCTGGCGGTCAGCAGAACCACCCGTACCATGGTCTGCCAGGGAGTGGCACCCATTGCCAGAGAACCCTGAACCAGGTGCTTGGGAACGGCGAAGATAGCATCTTCGGCAATGGAAAAAATGGTGGGGATCACGGCAAAGCCCATGGCCAGTCCGATAACCAGCGAGTTGCGCTGGTCGTAACTGATTCCCAGCTCGTGGCTCATCCAGATACGAATGTCACCACCGAAGAACGTCGACTCCATCCATGGACTGATTCCGAACGCGATATAAGCCAGTAAAAGGATGACAGGAATGAGTATGGCGCCCTCCCAACCCTCGGGAACCGAGTGCCTGATACGGTCTGGCAGCTTATGGTAGCCATAGGCCGCCAGCAGCAACCCGATCGGCATGACAATCAGGAACGAAAATATCCCGGGTAAATGATGCTCCAGGTAGGGTGCCAGCCACAGACCGGCCAGGAAACCGATGATAACCGTCGGCAGCGCCTCCATGATCTCGATACTTGGCTTGACGAGTTGGCGCATCTTGGGAGACATGAAATGCGCCGTGTAGATTGCGCCCATGATTGACAATGGAATGGCGAACAACATGGCATAAAACGCCGCCTTCAGGGTACCGAATGAGATTGGCACCAGACTCAACTTTGGTTCATGGTCGTTACTGGCAGATGACGACTGCCAGACATACTCGGGTTCATCATAACTCTCGTACCAGACCTTGCCCCACAAAGAGGACCAGGATACCTCGGGATGCTCGTTATCGATCGAGTAGAAATACATCTTGTCCCGGGATTGCAATAGCGCGGCATGGGCCCGCGGCGAGATCGCCACATGCTGCAGGGAATCGGCGATCTGGCGCACCAGCAGGGTACGATGCGCGGTGGTATGAAAAATGCCAAGTTCACCTTTCGTATCGACCGCCAGGAATCCCTTGCGACTGTATTCCGGGGCGATGGCTTCGACAGGGGAATCAAATTCAGCAAAAGACCGAATCCTGTGCATGACCCGCTTGTTGCTATCGCGCGTTTCGGGAACCGGGAAAAACTGAACCACCTTGCCCTTGTCAGAACCGGCAAGCAGTGAAATATCACCGCTTAAAAATACCAGGCTGGTGAGTTTCTGGTTGCCGCCAAACAGGGACAGATGCTGTTGCAGGGCCGGTGAGGCCTTGTCAAACAGGTCATAATGGCTCAGATCATCATCGCCACTGGCGACATACAAATTGCGCTGTTCCTTGTCCAACAACAGGTATGAGATGGCGCCGCGAGAGGTATGGGGGATCTCCGCGCGGGTTTCCTCCAGCGTAACATCGCCGCCGAGAAACGACTCTTCTCGCTTGATATTCAGCAGGTGTAGTCGTTGTCCTTCCAGACCTACCAGGGTGGATTCTTCTTCACCGGACTGTACGGCAAGCATGGTAATTGGCGCTTGCTTATCGCCCAGTTGCAGAGGTTTCTCGCCAAGGGGATAGCCTATTGTCGGGTCGATTTCACGGACAGGCTTTCCGCCTTCGACTTTGGCTTCGCTGAAACTGACTTCATAGCGATGCTGGAAAAGCAGGACCTGGCCATTGGACAAACCCACGGCGAGTATTCGGTTGGCGGGGGTCCCGGCCGCCCAACTGGTGATGGTCGTGCCCTCGGGCAGCGGAAGAGGAATCGACTTGCGAATCTGACCGGTGGCGGTATCAAAAAAAGTGACCCGACCTTCGCTGTCGAGCCGCAGACCGATATTGCCATGCTCGTTCATCGCCAGATACAGAGTCTGCCCTTTGTCGGCCGGTACCGGGTAACTGCCCTGCTCCTCAATCGACGCCGACTGAAACAGTGGGACCACAACCACAAGCAAATAGACAAGAATCAGGGTGATGGCCACGATCACGCCCATACCCCCGATGCCCACCCCGTAATGGGCCAGCCTGTCCTTGAACATTCGCCAGCGCAGCAACAGGTTGCTTTGGGTTGTGGGGGTCATACGAAATCGGGCCTTAGGGATGACTAGAGCGCCAGAATAAAGGTGCTATATGACAGAATTGTGACACTCTACATAAAAACGCCCCCTGTTTAACAGGGGGCGAAATTGTGCTAACTCGGAAGTATGGTTATTTTTTATTCATTCCAACCCGCCGGCCTCCCTGCCGGCTTCAAGGCTAGTCATGCTTGCTGTGATAACGCGGGTGCCGAGGTGAACGGAAGCCGCTGATTTTCAACACATCATCGGTCGCGTAGTCATCCACCTGCGGCATCAGGCCGTCCTGGCTGTGCTGGATGGAGACATAAGCGGTTCTTCCATCGGCGCTGAACATGAAACCGGTGGGTTCGGCCGAGGAGTCTTTGACGGACAGAATCTTCACACAGCCATCGGTCTTGATATTCCGGTCGGCGCCATCAGGCAGGCAGGCGAAGATGTCACCATTGGGATGGTCCTCGATGACATACAGGTTCCCGCTGTGTGGCTGGAAGGCCAGATTATCAAAGGAGTTGAAATCGGTATCCCCCTCGACAAAACGGTTGACTGTCGTTACCGCATAACCTCGATCCTCGCTTTCATCAGCCAGGTATTCCAGGGCGTTGTTGCCGTTAACCTTGAGACTGTTGCTGCCAATCGGGTTGGTGTCGATGCCACATACGACTTCAGCGTAGTGATGCGCACCCTCGTTGCCGGTGTTGGTCCAGCAAAAGCGAACGCCATCATCCTCGTATGTCGGATCGCTGTGCAAATCTTCCGGTCGATAGTAACCGGTAGCACCCTTGGCATTAGCATCGATACGGGCATTGGCCGGAATTACCCTGACCCAGGCGGAATGACCGACTTCGCAGCCCTGACCATACTGGGGGAAACTGCTGGAACCTTTGTCCCGACAGGAAACCGTCATGGCAAAGACATTACCGGCAGTCAGCGGTGAATCGGACAGGTCGGTGATCTTGCCGTTTCCGGTTCGTGGGACACTCGGCACAAACTTGTAGATGGCACCGCCATCGCTGTCGAGAGCACCACTTCCCGGGCGCAACTCATCACCCCCAATGACGACACCGCTATCGAGTACTGTCAGACCTTCCCATGCCATGGTCGGCAGCGCATCACGATAGGCAACCTGTTCAGTCACCGGGATGCCGAAACTGTCCACCACGTTCGATGTGCCGCGACTGACCAGCGTGGCATTTTCAAATGCCATAGGGTCCAGGATTTCATATGCACCTCCATCGTCGGTTTCTTCTGTCACCAGTACAGTGCCCCAGTCAGTAAGGCGGATCCCGTCACAACGGTCCATGCCACGTAACACAGTCCTGACATTGCCGTTTTGCAGGTTAATCGTCTGAACAGACGGATTCAGTTTGCCCGGTGCGATGGTTTCCCTTCCACCTTCAACACAGGAAACGATGTGTGTCGGATTTGCTTCTGACGGCCAAAATACCATCATGTCAGTCTTGTCACCGGCTTCACGAGTCAGATACTCGGCGCGCAGTCCACGAGCCAGTAATACCTGATCGTCCGCGCTCTGCCCCATAGAACGGTAATCACCACTGGTTGCCGGAGCGGATTTCTGTAAAGGTTTATGGATACCAAACAGCTGATTGGACCGGGCCTCAAGCAGGTTCTCGACTTTTACCCCGAAATCCTTGCCATAGCCATCCTGATCGGCGTGGGCCAGATTAATATTCAACACCGCCACTACCGGTGTAATCACGAGTGACAATAACGCAACATCTGTCATCCAGCTGTACAGATTCGTGCTTTGCTTGAACATATATTTTCTCCTTGTTGTATGCCTATACAGGCGGGAGAAAAAATAGTCTCTCTATGTGTCAACGTATTAACAGCAATGTGAAGTTTGGGTGAAGCTTGCGTGACAAATAAAAAGCCCCGCAGAAGCGGGGCTTTATGAGACGCATGAAAACGTCTTTTGGTACTTATTTCAGCAGGGCCAGATTTTTTTCAGTAACACTGGCGGGCAGCGGAATATAGCCGTCCTTGACTACGATTTCCTGACCTACCTTGGACATTACCATCTTGATGAACTCACGCTCCAGCGGGGCCAGCGGTTTGTTCGGGTTCTTGTTCACGTAGACGTACAGGAAACGGGCCAGTGGGTAGGTACCCTTCAGCGCGTTTTCGGTAGTCGCGGCGATGAACGGGGTACCTTCCTTCTTGGTCAGGGCTACTGCCTTGACGCCTGAGGTCTTGTAGCCGATACCGGAATAACCGATGCCGTTCAGGGACGTTGTGACAGACTGGACAACAGAAGCAGAACCAGGCTGTTCGTTTACAGTACTCTTGTAGTCGCCTTTACACAGGGCGTGTTTCTTGAAGTAACCGTAGGTACCTGAAACCGAGTTACGACCATAGAGCTGAATCTTGCGATTCGCCCAGGCACCGGTCAGACCCAGATCCCCCCAGGTTTCGGCGCTCTTGCTCTCACCACACTTGAGGGTGGAAGAGAAAATAGCATCGACCTGAGGAATGGTCAGACCCTTGATCGGGTTGTCCTTGTTGACGAAAACGGCCAGAGCATCGATGGCGACCGGAATCGCGGTCGGCTTGTAACCGAATTTCTTCTCGAATGCTTCAACTTCCTTGGACTTCATCTTGCGGCTCATCGGACCGACGTTGGAAGTGCCTTCGGTCAGGGCCGGCGGTGCAGTAGAAGAACCTGCAGCCTGAATCTGTACGTTGACATTTGGGTAGAGCTTCTTGAACTCTTCTGCCCAGAAGGTCATCAGGTTGGCCAGGGTGTCGGAACCGACACTGCTCAGGTTACCTGAAACACCACTGGTCGGCTTGTATTCCGGCAGCTTCGGATCGACCTTGGCTTGGGCAAATGCCTGTCCGGAAATGAAGCTCAGC
Organism: Thiohalophilus sp.; assembly: GCA_050116795.1. Lineage (GTDB taxonomy): Bacteria > Pseudomonadota > Gammaproteobacteria > UBA6429 > Thiohalophilaceae > Thiohalophilus. The sequence goes on along the minus strand of JASFNY010000071.1, from coordinate 2,891 downwards.
GCCAGAATGGATACCAGGAGCTTTTTGGTATGGAACATGTGTATTCTCCTCACGAGATTTGTGTCTGATGGGCTACTCTAGGTAGCCAGTGTGACAATGCTATGAATCAAATGTGACGGTTATATGACAGATTCAGGCGTTGGCCGGCAGGGCTTGTTGACTGCGTCGGCGAATCAATTCGGAAGGAAAATCACAGATAAAAGTGCTGCCCCGGCCGACTTCACTATCGATACGCAAACTACCGCGGTTTCGCTGCATGGCGTGCTTGACGATCGCCAGACCCAGACCGGATCCGCCGGTGTCACGCGAGCGTCCGACATCGACCCGGTAAAACCGCTCGGTCAAGCGGGGGACATGGTGCGGAGGAATGCCTATCCCTGTGTCATGGACCTCGAAATGGGCACCCTTATCATCTTCGTACCAGCGGATGCGAATTGCGCCGCCGGAGGGAGTGTAATTAACGGCGTTGACCACGAGGTTGGTGAAAATACTATCCAGCTCCCGGGTTTCACCGGCCAGGTCGAGAGTCGAATCGACTTCCAGCAGGATAGTATGGTTACGCTCACCACTGAGAATCTCTGCCTGTTCCTTCAGACTGGCAAGCATATGAGGAACATTGACAATATCCTCTTTGCGGCTCCTGGCTTCATTCTCGAAGTTGGATAACAACATCAGATCTTCGATTAGCTGATGCATACGCTTGGTCTGTTGATACATGACCTTGAGGGTTTTCCGGTGTTGTTCGTCTTCAGCCTCTGCCTGGTCATCGATCAGGTTTTCCAGATAACCGCTCAATACCGTTAGCGGTGTACGCAGCTCGTGCGAGATATTGGCCACGAAATCACGCCGCATCTGCTCGACCTGTTCGAACAGGGTGACATCACGCACGATCACCAGCGCCTGGTCCTGGCCGTATTTGACCATGCGAATGTTGAGTCGCACCATGTCGTTATACGGCGACTGGATGGTGACCTGTTCTTCGGGCCATTCACCTCGCCAGTAGGCGGCCACATCCGGATGACGAAGCAGGTTACTCAGGCGCAGCCCGACATCCTGCGGGAACTTGAGCTGCAGAAGTCTGCCCGCCTCGGCATTCCACCATTCGATCTCCCCTTCCGCTCGCAGGGCGACCACGCCGTCAGGCAAAGCCGAGGTGGTTTCCCGAAACCGGTTGATCGCCTTGACCAGGCGCTTGTTACGTTTGCGGGCCCGCTGCTGCAGACGATAGATCCCGGTATAAACTTCGCCCCATAAACCAGCCGCATATGGCGGCTCCTGCTTGCGTTCAATAATCAGCCAATGGTGAAGTTTTTTGAGTCGAATGAAATAACTGATAAACCACAGCGAGACTACAAGCAGAATTGCAGGCAGCACATACCCTGTTACCCAGCCGAAAGTTCCGGCCAGCAACAGGCTTGTCAGGATACGCCAGAATTCACTTGTCCAATTATATGGCATTCCTCAAACCTGTTTGGAAAACCGGTAGCCGGCACCGCGTACTGTTTGAATATGCCGGTCGAAACCGTAAGGGGCAAGGGCCTTGCGTAAACGCCGAATATGCACGTCAACCGTACGGTCCTCGATATAAACCTGGTTACCCCAGACCTGGTCAAGGAGCTGATCACGACTGTAGACCCGCTCGGCATGAGTCATGAAAAAGTGTAGCAAGCGAAACTCGGTCGGGCCCAGGCTGATGGATTCTCCGTTGGCGCGAACACGATGGCTGGCTGTATCGATAGTCAGGCCGTCTATCTCAATCTGTTCGTGGACTTCCTGGCCAGCACTGCGGCGCAACACTGCCCGAATACGCGCCACCAGCTCCTGGGTCGAAAAAGGCTTGGTGACATAATCGTCAATGCCCATCTCGAAACCGCGTAATTTGCTTTCTTCCTCGCCGCGGGCAGTCAGCATGATAATCGGCAGCTCGCGGGTTGCCTCTTCTCGGCGCAGGCGTTTTGCGAATTCAATTCCGCTGATTCCTGGCAGCATCCAGTCCAGCAGGACCAGATCGGGCGTCTGTTCACCCAGGCGATCACTCGCTTCACGGGTATCGCCGGCCTCGATGATCGAAAAACCAGCCCGCTGCAAGGTGACTCCAAGCATTTCGCGTATGGCCGTCTCATCCTCGACCACCAGGATAGTAGTATCCTCATTCATGGGGCTGTGACATTCTGGTGACAAACACCGTAAATTTCAGGTTAGTGCGGGCATTACAGCCGACCAATATGACAACCATATGACAGGCCTTACCCCAGTGCCAGTCGTACACGGCAGTATTTTCGGCCTGAACAAAATGTGATTTGGCACGCATTGGCCGAATCACGCTAGACTATACAATTCAGCATTCGGGCAGTAAGGCCCCAAATGCCAACATAATAATGGAATCCAGACACCAGCAGGACCGAATTTGACCATGAAACACTTGTTCCTCATTCTCGCGCTACTCGCGACCGCCGCACCTATCGCCAATGCCGCCCAGTACCAGTACGTGTCGGACCAATTGATCATCACCCTGCGCAACGGCAAGGGAAACACTTACCAGATACTCAAGACCCTGCCGACCGGGACGCGTCTGGAAGTGCTGGAAACCACTGACGAGGGTTATACCCGGGTCCGCACCAGCGACGGCACCGAGGGCTGGGTCCGCACCCAGTACATGATTGATGACCCGACGGCCGCCATGCGACTCGAGGAGACATCCCGCAAGCTGAATAACCTGCAGGAGCAGACGACCCAGTTACGCAGCACGCTCAGCGATGTTCAGGCCGAACGTGCACAACTGTCCACTGAACGCGATGAACTTGTGAAAAAACTTGAGGACACCAAGTCCCGCCTGGACCACCTGGAAGAGGTCGCTGCCCGGCCGATCGTCCTGGACACGGAAAACCGCG
>JASFNY010000070.1:0-7912 GCA_050116795.1 Thiohalophilus sp. | reverse complement strand
ACCCATCACATAGCTTTCGGAAGTGCCTGACGTTGTGTCGGGCGCGGCCACTGATGGGGTCTGAGCGCCGCTCACTATCAGGCAAACGGCTATCGCCAGCGTCCGGGCCGGCCTCCAGGCGGGGTAGAACATAGCTTATCTCCATATAAGTTATTGAATTAAAAGATAATAACCGGCTTTTCTAGAGAATTGCTAAATGGCATTTCTCGGTTAAGTATCGGATTATTCGGCTGCTTATTTAATACTTTTTATATATTTTCCCTCACACCAGGTCAGGGCACATCTCGGTGATGTCGCCGAATCTGTCTGAATCTGCAAAATATCACGGATTGGGGTAAAGTCCCTTTTAACATTGCCGATTTAAACAGGGCAAGTCCCCGTTCGAAGTGCCAACCGGGGATCGACCTGAACAGTGATAGTTGAATTGTCGGCCAGCAGGGACGATTGAATCTTATGGAACCTAGAACCATCGACTATACGACGGCCAACACGGACGCGTGCGTGTTGTTAATCGATGATAACCCCAGCAATATTAAACTGTTGAAAACCATCTTAAGTATGGCGGGATACAGTAACATCCATGCTTTGTCTGACTCGTATCAGGCAACCAATCTGTATAAAAATCTGAATCCTGATGTCGTTCTTCTTGATCTGAAAATGCCGGGTCTCGACGGTTTTCAGTTGCTGGAGATGTTCAAGGAGATTGATCCGGATGGTTTTGTTCCGGTCATGATGCTCACCTCAGAAGAAAGCAAAGCGACAAAACTCAAGGCGCTGCATGCAGGCGTAAAAGATTTTCTAACCAAGCCGTTTGATCGACTTGAAGTACTATTCAGGATCAACAATCTAATAGAGACACATAATCTATATAAATCTCTGCAGGAAAGAAACCGCAGCCTGGATGATATTGTTCGCGAAAGGACTAATGAATTAAAAAAAGAAATTACTGTCAGGCGTGAAGCAGAAGAACATATCCGTCATCAGGCGTTACACGACAGCCTGACAGGTCTCCCGAATCGTAGTTTGCTCAGAGATCGTCTGCAGCAGGATATTTACACTGCCAGCCGAAATAACAAGCATGTTTCAGTGTTATTAATAGATATCGATCGATTCAGTGAAATTAACAATACGCTGGGCCATCGAAATGGCGATATTCTTCTCATGCAAGTCGCACATAGACTCAATTCAACTCTGCGTCATGGTGATACAGTTGCAAGATATGAACGTCAAATCGGACCGGAGACTGTGGCAAGGAGCGGGGGTAATTCATTTACAGTAACATTGCCGATGCTTCCCACAATTGAAACAGTAGACGAGATTGTGTCTCGAATACGTGAGATTTTCACCCTTCCATTCGATTTGGACGGGTTTTCTCTGGAAGTCAGCGCACGAATCAGTATCGTCCATTATCCGGAACATGGTGAAAATTCTGAATTGTTATTACATCGTTCAGATGTTGCGATGTATCACGCCAAGAAAATGAATCAGGATTGTGTTGTCTATTCACCGGAACTGGATAATTTCAGTACCTTTCGTCTCACATTGATGAGCGAACTGCGACAGGCAATTTCCAATAATGGTCTGAATATGCATTACCAGCCAAAAATCGATATGACAACAGGAAAGATCATCGGTTTTGAAGCGCTGGTGAGATGGGTGCATGATGAGCATGGCTTTATCCCCCCCGATCACTTTGTGCCCATGGCTGAAGAAACCGGCATGATCAGATTATTAAGCCAGTGGGTTTTGCACACGACAATCAATCATTGCCAGACATTTTCCAAAGACGGTATGCCGGGAAATATATCGGTTAATCTGTCAGCCCAGGATTTGCTCGATCCAAATCTTGTTGATGCAATTGAGAACATATTGAAGGAGACAGGTCTCGATCCTGAACTGCTTACGTTGGAAGTGACTGAAAGCGCAATGATGGAAGATCCGCGCAATGCCTTGCAGGTAATAACTCGTATCAGCGATCTTGGGGTCAAGTTCAGTATCGATGATTTCGGCACAGGTTATTCCTCGTTGTCCTACCTGAAGAAGCTGCCGGTGGCCGAAATCAAAATCGATAAATCATTCGTTATAGATATGCGCAATAACCCTGACGACACGGTGATCGTCCGTTCCACAATTGACCTTGCCCATAACCTGGGCAGATACGTGGTGGCAGAGGGTATAGAAGACCAGAAAACGTTGCAGATCCTCAGGGATCTGGGCTGTGATTATGCCCAGGGTTATTACCTCAGTGAGCCGTTGCCCCGGGACAGTTTGCAGCAATGGTATGAAAGTACCGGCAACAAACGCTGGATATAGCCAAAGGCGGATTCAACCTTTCACACAGACCAGCGGCGCCAGTCTGACGACTCGCCTGGCCAGATTGGCCTGTTCTGCGGCCAGCACCACTGCAGAGACATCCTTGTAAGCCCCCGGTGCCTCTTCGGCGACACCTCGCAGACTCGGGCTGCGTATCAGGATTCCCCGGCTCTCCAGTTCGTTGATCAATTCCCGTCCATGCCACTGACGTGTCGCCTGACGACGGCTCATTGCACGGCCTGCGCCATGACAGGCTGAACTGAAAGCACGTTGTTCGTTGTCAGCATTGCCCGCGAGGATGTAGGAATGAGTGCCCATCGAACCGCCAATGATGACAGGTTGCCCCACCGATTGCAGCGAATCCGGCAGGTTGGAATGCCCGGGGCCGAAGGCGCGCGTGGCTCCCTTGCGATGAACGTACAGCGTTTTCTCCTGGCCGTTTACTGTATGTGTCTCCTGCTTGCATGTGTTGTGCGAAACATCGTAAAGCAGATCAAGATGTGAATTTGGAAATATTCGCTGAAAACTTTCGCGAACCAGATGCGTGATGATCTGTCGATTTGCCAGTGCGCAATTTATACCGGCGCGCATCGCACCGAGGTAATTTTGTCCCATTGTCGAGTTGATCGGGGCACAGGCCAGTTCGCGGTCCGGCAGATGAATGCCAAAATCCCTGGCTGACATGACCATATCACGCAAATAGTCGGTACCGATCTGGTGACCGAGTCCGCGAGAACCGCAGTGAATGCTGATCACAACGTCATCCAGCTGCAAGCCGTACGCCGCTGCAGCCACGGTATCATAGATATCCGTGACGACCTGTACTTCAAGGTAATGATTTCCTGATCCCAGCGTGCCCATCTCGTCCTGTTGGCGCCGTTTGGCTCGCTCCGAGACTGCATCGGGTTGTGCATCAGGCATGCAACCATGTTCCTCGATGCGGGCAAGATCCTGTTTTTCACCAAAACCCTGTTGCACGGCCCACCGGGCGCCGCCTTTGAGCATGGCATCCATTTCGCTCATGTTCAGATGCAGAGCACCCTGGCTGCCGAGTCCCGCAGGAATATCGCGATATAACTGATCAACCAGGCGTTTCTGTTCGCCCAGGATGTCGTCCCGGGCAAGACCGGTTCGCAGGGCGCGTACACCACAGGAAATATCGAAACCGACACCCCCGGCAGAGATCACGCCACCCTGATCGGCATCAAAAGCGGCGACCCCGCCGATAGGAAAACCGTATCCCCAGTGGGCATCGGGCATGGCATAGGCGGCCTCAACAATACCGGGCAACATGGCGACGTTGCAGAGTTGCTGATAGACCTTGTCGTCCATGTCGTGAATTAACTGTTCGGTGGCGTAAATGATTCCCGGCACACGCATGGCACCGTGTGGCGCAATACGCCAGCTGTATTCGTCGTCGCGCTGGAAAAGACTCAAGTCCATAACATACAGTTTAGATTAGATCAGACATCCACCACGGTTTGAGCGATCCAGCCCCCATTCTCCGTCTGCTGGACCGCCAGGGCAGTATAGGTGGCTCCCTTGATTTCGACCGTCGGCTGGTGGCGTTGTCGATCCAGTTTTTCTCCATACAGCGTGGCATGCAGTCGATGATCGTCCAGTTGCACTTCGTAGCGACAAAACAGCAGGTGTTCGGTTGCCATTAAGTAAATGATCTGGTTAAGCCACTCGGCCAGTAACAGTTCAATATCAGGTGCTTCACAGTCCACCTGCCGGACCTGATCGGCAGTGAGCTGCCCGGGATCAAGCACTACCGCGGTCAGGGCCAGAGCGGCCTGTTCGAAAGCCTCTGACGGCGTGGCACCGATACCGCGTACGCCGATGTCCGCCTGATGTTCAAAATGTTCCCAGTATCTGGTTTGCATGTACGTTTAATGCTATCTGGCTGCCGATGAGATTAACTTGAAAAGCGTGTAACGATTGTGGTTCAATTCTGCGCTCGGGGCCGTTAGCTCAGTTGGTAGAGCAGGAGACTCTTAATCTCTTGGTCGTAGGTTCGAATCCTACACGGCCCACCAGGTTTCCTGCCAATTTCTCCCTGGCAAAATGTCCACGGATTACACCTCTTTCCTCGCTCTCTGTATAATCCCCCCTGATGAGCATTAGCGGAAGTGGTGAAATTGGTATACACGCCAGATTTAGGTTCTGGTGCCGCGAGGCGTGTGGGTTCGAGTCCCACCTTCCGCACCAAGCTGCCGAAATTATAAGTAATTGAATTTAAAGAAATATATGACGAGGTCAAACACATGCAAGTCTCTGTAGAAGCCACCGGGGGTCTGGAACGCCGGATGACAGTGAACGTCGACGAGGAGACTATCGCCTCGGCGGTGGACGATCGGCTGAAAAACATGACCCGGACCGTCAAGCTCAAGGGCTTCCGCAAGGGCAAGGTTCCCTTCAAGGTCGTCAAGCAGCACTATGGCCAGCAGGTCCGCGACGAGGTGGTCGGCGAGGTCCTGCAATCGACCTTCTACGAGGCGGTCAGCCAGGAAAAGCTGCAGCCTGCCGGTTCTCCCAGTTTCGATGATTTGAAAAACGAGCCGGGGCAGGGCCTGGCCTATACCGCCACATTCGAGGTCTATCCCGATGTGGAGCTGGCACCGCTGGCCGATCAAACCGTGGAGAAGCCGGTCACCGAGATCTCCGACGCGGACATCGACAACATGATCGAGACGATTCGCAAGCAGAATATCAGCTGGCAAAGCGTTGAGCGCGAGGCAAAAGAGGGTGACAGAGTGAGCCTCGATTTCACCGGCAAGATTGAAGGTGAGACTTTCGAGGGTGGCACCGGCAAGGGCATGCAGGTTGAACTGGGTTCCGGACGAATGATTCCCGGTTTCGAAGATGGCCTGCTGGGTGCCAAGGCCGGTGAAGACCGGAACCTGGAAGTGACCTTTCCCGAGAATTATCACGCCGAGAACCTGGCCGGCAAGCCGGTGGTCTTTGAGACACATATAAATAGCGTCGAGGAGGCCGTATTGCCCGAGGTCGACGCCGAGTTCGCCAAGCAGCTGGGCGTGGAAAGCGGAGACCTGGATGAGATGCGCAAGGAAGTTCGCGACAACATGCAGCGTGAGCTGGATAACCGACTGCGGGCCATGCTCAAGGAAGCGGTGATGGACACCCTGCTGGAAGCCAACCAGATAGACGTGCCCAAATCCATGATCGAAAACGAAGAAAAGGCCCTGTTGCAAAACATGCTACAGAACCTGGCCAGCCAGGGAATGCAGCAACAGGATCTGTCCAACATCAATCCGCAAATGTTTCATGATCAGGCGGTAAAACGGGTGAGCCTGGGTCTCATCATGTCGGAAATCGTCAAGGACAATGACCTCAAGGTCGATCCGGAGATGGTCAAGGCCCGGATTCAGGAGATCGCGGCCCCTTATGAACATCCTGAAGAAGTGGTCAAGTGGTACCAGTCCGATCGCCAGCGTTTGAGCGAGGTTGAATCGCTGGTGTTCGAGGACCAGGTCGTCGACTGGGTGATAGAACATGCCAAGGTAGTTGAGAAACCGGTCGCATTTGATGAAATAATGACGCCGGAAAAGGCCAAATAATCAAGCTAGCAGCTTAAAGGATAGGTAGTCGTGACCGATAATTATTCTAAGCACACCGAGACCGTGGCCCAACTGGTGCCGATGGTCGTTGAGCAGACATCGCGTGGCGAACGGGCTTATGACATTTATTCCCGACTGCTCAAGGAGCGGGTGATCTTTGTGGTGGGGACTGTCGAGGATCACATGGCCAACCTGATCGTGGCCCAGTTACTGTTTCTCGAGTCCGAGAATCCGGACAAGGATATCCACCTCTATATCAACTCGCCCGGCGGCTCGGTAACGGCAGGCTTGTCAATTTATGACACCATGCAGTTTATCAAGCCCGATGTGAGCACCATGTGCATCGGCCAGGCCGCCAGCATGGGTGCTGTTCTGCTGGCTGGTGGCGCGAAGGGCAAGCGATACGGCCTGCCGCATTCGCGGACCATGATTCATCAGCCGCTGGGCGGTTTCCAGGGGCAGGCCTCGGATTTTGAAATCCATGCCAAGGAAATACTGGATGTACGCGAGCGCCTGAACCGGATTCTGTCCGAGCATACCGGACAGCCGCTGGAGCAAATCCAGAAAGACACTGACAGGGATTTCTTCATGAGTGCCCCGCAATCGGTGGAATACGGGTTGATTGATGAAGTTATGACCAACCGCAATAGCGGTTAAGGAGTAACAAACCGGATTCCCGAGGAAGGGGTCAGGGCCAATAGCCTGTCTGTACCTAGGGAATTTAACTGTGCAGCCGATACTTGAAAAATGGTTCAAATCGACGCATGGTATAAAGACAGTCAGCACACATTTTTAGAGGTAGGGACATGAGTGACGACAAATCCAACTCCGGTGATAACGGCAAGCTGCTGTACTGCTCATTCTGTGGCAAGAGCCAGCATGAAGTACGCAAGCTTATCGCGGGTCCCTCTGTATTCGTTTGTGACGAGTGTGTTGAGCTGTGCAATGACATTATTCGTGAGGAAGTCCAGGAACAGAGCGGTTCGGTGACCGGCAGCAAGTTACCGACCCCGCATGAAATCCGTGAAAAACTCGATGAATACGTTATCGGCCAGGAACGCGCCAAGCGAGTGCTGGCAGTGGCTGTATACAACCACTACAAACGGCTTGAGTCCGGTCAGAAAAAAGACGATGTCGAACTGGCCAAGAGTAACATCCTGCTGATCGGTCCGACCGGTTGCGGTAAAACCCTGCTGGCCGAGACCCTGGCGCGGTTGCTCAATGTGCCGTTTACCATTGCCGACGCGACCACCCTGACCGAAGCCGGTTACGTGGGTGAGGACGTGGAAAACATCATACAGAAGCTTCTGCAGAAGTGTGACTATGATGTCGAGAAGGCCCAGACCGGTATCGTCTATATCGACGAAATCGACAAGATTTCCCGCAAATCTGACAACCCGTCTATTACCCGTGACGTTTCAGGTGAAGGCGTGCAACAGGCCCTGTTGAAACTGATCGAAGGTACCGTTGCCTCGGTTCCGCCCCAGGGTGGCCGCAAGCATCCCCAGCAGGAATTTTTACAAGTGGATACCGGCAACATCCTGTTCATCTGTGGTGGTGCTTTCTCCGGCCTGGACAAGATCATTCGCGATCGCTCCGAGCGGGGCGGGATCGGTTTTGGTGCCGAGGTCAAATCCAAGAACGAACAGAAGAGCGCCAGCGAAATAGTCACAGATGTGGAACCGGAAGATCTGACCCGTTATGGGTTGATTCCCGAGTTCGTCGGCCGGTTGCCGGTTATCGCCACGCTGAATGAGCTGGATGAAGATGCACTGGTCGAAATTCTGACCCAGCCGAAAAATGCCCTGACCAAGCAATATCAGAAAATGTTCGAAATGGAAGGGGCCGAGCTCGAATTCCGCGAGTCCGCACTCACGGCCGTGGCCCACAAGGCCATGGAACGCAAGACCGGTGCACGTGGACTGCGCTCCATTCTGGAGCATGTCCTGCTGGATACCATGTATGACCTTCCGTCGATGGAAGACCTGCAAAAAGTGGTCATTGATGAGTCGGTCATC
>JASFNY010000069.1:0-7924 GCA_050116795.1 Thiohalophilus sp. | reverse complement strand
GATGTTTTCCTGCTGGTAAAAATCACAGTGCTCGACCATGCCGGCCAGTTCGGCCAGGCGTTTGAGAGTCAGCTCGCCCCATTGACCACGGACTTCGGGTCGCCGCAGCGCCTGCACCAGGTTATGCGTCTGGTTGCGCAGCTCCTGCTGGGTCAGGTTCATGGTTTCGATATGTTTGTGTAGCGCGCCGTAGGCTTCCTTGCGTTCTTTTTCGATGTTGTTGATCTGCCGCTCGGTTTTTTCGAGCGACTCCCGAATCGGTTTGATTAACTGTTCGAATGCTTTTTCCTTTTGTGCCAGGTCACCCTTCGCTTCGGTCTGGAATTTTTCCAGGTTCTGTTGCGCCAGCCTCAGGAATTCTTCCGAGTTGTGTTTGAGCGCCTGGCTGGAGAGGGCGGAAAAGGATTCCTTGAGTTGTTCGCGGGCCTGGTTGAGGGATTCGAGTTTTTCCGCGTTGTGTCGACGTTCAAGTTCCAGGGTGGTGGAAAGTTCGCTGTTCTTCTGACGCAGGCTGTTCAGTCGCCCCTGCATGATCAGATAGACGATAAGCGCGCCGACGCCCAGCGAGGCCAGGCCGATACCAATCATGGTGTAGATCAGTTCCTGGTTCATAACATAATACCCAACGCAGAGACGCAGAGACGCAGAGGACGCAAAGTAAAACAGATCATGAGATACCTGCGGGTAATTGCTGCAATGATTTGTGCAAAATAAAGATCATTAATGATTTACGCAAAAAGCAATTAATTCCTTCTCTGCGTTCTTTGCGCCTCCGCGCCTTTGCGTTAACGTTTTTCTTCCAGCCAGTGCAGAATCGCGGCAGGGCTTTCGACCAGGCCATCGGCGCCCCATGTATGTGGCTTTTCATGTTCACCAATATAACCGAACAGCGCCACCAGTGTCTGCATGCCCGCACGGCGACCGGCGACGATATCGCGTTCGGCATCCCCTACATAAAGGCATTCACCGGCCTGGCTGTGACACTGTTGGCATGCATGCAGCAACGGTTCGGGGTCCGGTTTGCGTTGCGGCAGGGTGTCGCCACTGACGACACAGGCTGCACGTTGCCCGAGTCCCAGTGCCTCGATGAGCGGATCGGTCAACCAGCCCGGCTTATTGGTGACTACTCCCCAGTTGCGACCGCGCTGCTCAAGCGTATCGAGCAATTCAATCATGCCGGGGAACAACGCCGTGTTGTCTGCCAGGTTGGCGTAATAGATGTGCAGCAGCTCATCACGCAGGGTTTCGAGATCCAGTTCGAGACCGGCATTGGCGAAACCCAGTTCGATCAGTGCCCGGCCACCGTGGGAGACGACCGGACGAATGACCTCAAAGGGCAATGCGGTCAGGTTGTGCGCCAGGCGCACGGCGTTGAGTGCATGGGCCAGATCGGGCGCGGTGTCGGCCAGCGTGCCGTCCAGGTCAAACAGTACTGTCTTGATCACGTTTTCTGGCAGTGCAGCAGGTAATTGACGCTGACATCGTGTCCCAGCGAATAGGTTTTGGTCAGCGGGTTATAACTCATGCCGGTCAGTTCACGAGTGGTGAGCTCGGCATCGCGGATCCAGGCTTCCAGTTCCGCCGGCTGAATAAACTTGGCATAGTCATGCGTGCCGCGGGGTAACAACTTGAGAATATACTCGGCCCCGATGATGGCAAACAGATAGGACTTGGGATTGCGGTTAATGGTGGAGAAAAACACATGGCCGTCAGGTTTGACCAGTTGTGCACAGGCGCGAATGGTCGAAGCCGGATCCGGGACATGCTCCAGCATCTCCAGGCAGGTGACCACGTCGTATTCACCGGCTTCCCGATCGGCCAGTTCCTCGGCAGAGACTTTCTGATAATTCACCTCCACCCCGGACTCATACTTGTGCAGCCGGGCCACGCTAAGAGGTGCTTCGCCCAGATCGATGCCGGTAACGATGGCGCCCCGTTGCGCCATGGACTCGGAGAGAATGCCGCCACCACATCCGACATCCACTACGGTTTTACCGTTAAGGTTGACGCGTCGGTCGATATATTCCAGGCGCAGGGGATTGATTTCGTGCAGCGGTTTGAATTCGCCGTGTGGATCCCACCAGCGGGAAGCCAGTTCCTCGAACTTGGCTATCTCCTGATGATCGACATTGCTGTGTGTTTGACTCATATAAATAGTATACCGGAATTCAGTCAGATGAGGCACGTGGCGCAAGATGCCACCACAGGTACGGATTAATCGAGCGGGGAGAGACGTTGTTGCCACTCGCGTGCCCGGGTCAACAGAGTGTCGGGATCGAGTGTGGTCAGTTCACGTTGCTTGAGCAGGTGGCGGCCGGCGACCCAGACATCGGTGACCTGGTCCCGGCCGGCGGCGTAGATCAATTGTGATGCCGGGTGGTAGACCGGTTGCGTTTCCAGGTCGCCGAGATCGACGGCAATGATATCCGCGGATTTGCCGGGTTCCAGCGAACCGATCTCCTGTTCCAGTCCCAGTGCCCGCGCACCGTTGATAGTGGCCATACGCAGGACCGTTTCCGCGGGCAGGGCGCTGGCTTCTCCGGCCACGGCCTTGCCCAGCAGCGCAGCGCTGCGCATTTCACTGAACATATCGAGATCATTATTGCTGGCCGCGCCGTCGGTGCCGAGACAGAGATTGACGCCGGCCTTGTCCAGTTCATGTGCCGGACAAAATCCACTGGCCAGTTTCAGGTTGGACTCCGGACAGTGCACCACATGCACACCGGTTTCTGCCAGCAGCGCAATCTCATCGCCGGTGAGCTGGGTCATATGTACTGCCAGCAAGTGCGGGTTAAGCAAATCCAGATCCGCCAGCCGTTGCAGTGGTCGCTTACCGGTTTTGTCGAAACTCTCCTGAACCTCATGCGCGGTTTCGTGCACATGCATATGAATAGGAATGTCCAGCTCTTCGGCATAGGTCCGAATGCGTTGCAACGGTTCATCAGACACGGTGTAGGGCGCATGCGGTGCAAATGCGGTATGAATCAGACTGTTGCCGCGCAACTGATCGTGCAGTGCAATGCCCTTGCTCAGATACTCGTCGGCATCCTGTGCCCAGGCGGTGGGGAAGTCGATCATGATCAGGCCGACACAGGCGCGCATGCCGGCCTGCTCCACGGCGCGGACGGTATCCTCGGGAAAGAAATACATATCGTTGAAACAGGTGGTACCGCCACGCAGCATTTCCGCGCAGGCGAGCAGGCTTCCGTCGTGGACAAATTCCTTGCCGACCCACTGCTGTTCCGCTGGCCAGATATGTTGCTGCAGCCATTCCATCAACGGCAGATCATCGGCCAGGCCGCGCATCAACGTCATCGCGGCATGGCCATGCAGGTTGATCAAACCGGGTAACAGGATATGGTCATCGAATTGCTGGACTGTATCTGCCTGGTAGCGTTGCCGGGCCTCATCAGCCGGTAATAATGCCTCGATACGACCGTCGTGTATGGCAATCGCATGGTCTTCGAGTAAAAGACCTTGCGGTTCGATGGGAAGTATCCAGCGGGCAAAAAGCAACAAATCAATCTTCATGGCTGAAAAGATACAGGGATTGGTTTCATCGCTGCAAGTTTTTAACCAGCTATTACTTTAAGAGATGGTGAGGTTTACAATAGCGCTTTAATGCGAAGAGCTTTTATGCTGGATCATTACGATACATTCAAACCGGTTCTCTGGCAGGACGACGGCGTCTGTCTGCTCGACCAGCGATTATTGCCGCAACAACACCAGACGCTTTTGTGCCAAACAGTGGAGGAAGTCGCCCGGGCCATTCGTGACATGGTAGTGCGAGGGGCGCCGGCTATCGGTATTACCGCTGCCTATGGTGTCGCACTGGCGGCCCGGCAACGTTATGCCGAATCACCGTCAAACTGGCGACAGTTGATTGAACAGGATCTTCAACAACTGGCCGATGCCAGGCCGACGGCCGTCAACTTGTTCTGGGCGATTGAACGCATGCGCCGGCTATTCGATAACCTCGACGGCGATCCATTTCCGGTACTGCTTGAAGAGGCGCGTGCGATTCATGAACAGGACATTGCCGCCAACCTGAAAATGGGTCGCTTCGGTGCCTCGCTGATTGAACCGGGCAGCAGTGTTCTGACGCATTGCAACGCCGGTGCGCTGGCCACCGGCGGACACGGTACCGCACTGGGCGTGATCCGCAGCGCCCATGCCGAGGGCAAGTTGGCAACGGTGTATGCCGATGAAACCCGGCCCTGGTTGCAGGGTGCCCGTCTGACTGCCTGGGAACTGTTGCAGGATCACATCGACGTGACTTTACTGGCGGAAGGGGCCGCGGCCTGGCTGATGCGCCAGGGCAAGGTGCAGTGGGTAATCGTCGGTTCGGATCGCATCGTGGCCAATGGCGATGTTGCCAACAAGATCGGCACCTATTCACTGGCGGTACTGGCACGTCAGCATGGAGTCCGGTTCATGGTCGCGGCCCCGACCTCCACCATCGACATGGCGGTCCAGCAGGGTGACGACATACCCATCGAGCAGCGCGATCCCGATGAGTTGCTCTCATTTGGCGGCCACCGGGTTGCCGCCGAGGGCGCCACGGCCTGGAACCCGGTGTTTGATGTGACCCCGGCCGAGCTGGTCGATGCGATCGTGACCGAGCGCGGAATCATCGAACAGCCCGATACCGAAAAACTGGCCCGGCACATGGGCCGGCATCGTTGATTTTCCACCCTGGCTTAGCCGGAAAACCAGGGTTTTCGCCAGGCTGTTTTCCACGATACGCCCACAACGGGTTTCTCACGCGATTTTCCAATGATGCAGTAGGTTCCCCTTCTATGGTATAGTGGGCGTTTAAAATCGCCTCACAAATCAACGAAACTACACTAAGCAGACCGAAACCGACGCATGACCGAATTTGCCAAGGAAGTCCTCCCGATCAACATCGAGGAGGAGATGAAGGAATCCTATCTGGCCTACGCGATGAGTGTCATCGTTGGCCGAGCGCTGCCCGATGTCCGCGACGGCCTGAAACCGGTTCACCGCCGGGTCCTGTACGCCATGCGCGAACTGGGCAACGACTGGAACAAACCCTATAAAAAGTCTGCCCGTGTCGTCGGCGACGTTATTGGTAAATACCATCCCCATGGCGACAGCGCTGTGTACGATACCATCGTGCGTATGGCCCAGCCTTTTTCCCTGCGTTACATGCTGGTCGATGGCCAGGGTAACTTCGGCTCGGTAGACGGTGATGCGCCGGCGGCCATGCGTTACACCGAAGTGCGGATGGCGAAGATTGCCCATGAACTGCTGGCGGACATCGAAAAAGAAACCGTCGATTACGTTCTCAACTACGACGAAACCGAACAGGAGCCGGAGATACTGCCGGCGCGCATTCCCAACCTGCTGGTCAACGGTTCAGCCGGGATCGCGGTGGGTATGGCGACCAATATTCCGCCGCACAACCTTACTGAAGTGATCAATGCCACGCTGGCAATGATCGACAATCCCGACATCACCATCCAGGAACTGATGAATTTCATTCCCGGTCCGGATTTTCCGACTGCGGGGATCATCAACGGGGCAAGGGGTATTGCCGAGGCCTACGCAACGGGTCGTGGTCGTATCTATGTGCGTGCGCGGACCGAAGTGGAACAGATGGACAACGGTCGTGAACGTATCGTCATCAACGAATTGCCTTACCAGGTCAACAAGGCACGTTTGCTGGAGCGAATCGCCGAACTGGTTAAAGAGAAGAAGATCGAGGGCATCTCGGAGCTACGCGACGAATCAGACAAGGATGGTATGCGCGTGGCAATCGAGTTGCGCCGTGGTGAAGTCGCCGAGGTAATGCTCAACAACCTGTATCAACATACCCAGATGCAGACCGTGTTCGGTATCAACATGGTGGCACTGGTGGAAGGTCAGCCCCAGCTCCTGAATCTATATCAGATCCTGGCGGCGTTTATCCGTCATCGTCGCGAAGTAGTGACCCGACGTACCGTGTTCGATCTGCGCAAGGCGCGCGAAAAAGCTCACGTGCGTGAAGGTCTGGCGATTGCCCTGGCTAACATCGATCAGATCATCGCCCTGATCAAGGCGGCCAAGAATCCTGCCGAGGCCAAGGAACAGTTGATGCAGACCCTGTGGGAGCCGGGCGTGGTGATCCAGATGCTGGAACGCACCGGAGCCGAGGCGTCACGACCGGAAGGACTGGATTCGGCATTCGGACTGATCGAGGGTCGTTATCGTCTTTCCGAAGCGCAGGCCCAGGCGATCCTGGATATGCGCCTGCATCGTTTGACCGGACTGGAACAGGACAAGATCCTCAATGAATACGAAGAACTGCTCAAGCAGATCGAGGAACTGCTTACGATCCTTGGCAGTAGCGAACGCCTGATGCAGGTTATTCGTGATGAATTGATGGAGATGCGCGATCAGTATGGCGATGATCGCCGTACCGAGATTATTGCCAGCCAGGAAGATCTGACCATCGAAGACTTGATCACCGAAGAGGATGTGGTGGTCACGCTGTCGCATGAAGGTTATGCCAAGGCCCAGCCGATATCGGCCTATACCTCGCAACGACGCGGCGGCAAGGGCAAGGCCGCTACCGCAGTCAAGGACGAGGATTTCGTCGACAAGTTGTTCGTGGCAAGCACCCACGACACCATCCTGTGTTTCTCAAGCCGCGGCAAGGTCTACTGGCTCAAGGTTTATGAATTACCGCAGGCCGGGCGCACCGCACGGGGACGACCGATCGTCAACCTGTTGCCGCTGGAAGAAGGTGAGCGCATTAATGCGATCCTGCCGATTCGTGAATATCTTGAAGACCAGTACATCTTCTTTGCTACCAGCAACGGTACTGTCAAGAAGACGCCATTGACTGACTTCTCGCGTCCACGCGCCTCGGGCATCATCGCTATCGAACTGCGCGAAAACGATCATCTGATCGGTGTGGAACTGACAGGTGGCGATCAGGATGTGTTGCTGTTCAGCAATTCCGGCAAGGCGATTCGTTTCAACGAACAGGATGTCCGGCCCATGGGTCGAAGTTCGGTGGGTGTCCGCGGTATGAAACTGCAGGACGAGCAGCATGTCATCTCGCTGATCATTGCCAGTGAAGGGCATATCCTCACCGCCACGGAGAATGGCTATGGCAAGCGTACCGGGGTGGAAGATTATCCACGCCACGGTCGTGGTGGCCAGGGTGTCAAATCGATCCAGACCACGGCGCGTAATGGTGAAGTTATCGGTGCCGAACTGGTTGGCGAGGAAGATGAGATTATGCTCATCACCAGTCGCGGCACGCTGGTGCGTACCCGGGTCGACGAAGTCTCGATCATGGGCCGCAATACTCAAGGTGTAAAACTGATTACCCTTGGTGAAGGTGAAAAACTTTCCGGGATCGAACGTATTGCCAGTATCAGCGACGAAGAAGATGTCGTTGAAGAAGACCAATAATCAATAATTCGAGTCCCACGCGGTTCGACAAAAATTTCATTCAGTGTTCCCGAATTGCCCGGGAGCACGAGTTATCGTTTTAAAACCAGGAGTCTGTATGTCACGTATATTCAATTTCAGTGCCGGTCCCGCAATGTTGCCCCAGGAAGTCCTGGAGCGTGCGCGCGATGAGATGCTCGATTGGCAGGGTACCGGCATGTCGGTCATGGAAATGAGTCATCGTGGCAAGGAATTCATGTCTATTGCCGAGCAGGCCACGGCCGATCTGCGCGAACTGATGGCAGTGCCGAATGATTATGAAGTCCTGTTCCTGCAAGGCGGGGCCAGCAGCCAGTTTGCCATGGTCCCGATGAACCTGTTGCGCGGTAAAAGCACGGCAGACTATATCAATACCGGTGCATGGTCGAAGAAGGCCATTGCCGAGGCAAAAAAATTCTGTAACGTGAATCTGGCCGCTACCACCGAGTCGGACGGGTTTACCAGTGCACCGACACAGGCC
>JASFNY010000068.1:0-7948 GCA_050116795.1 Thiohalophilus sp. | reverse complement strand
GCGCATCATGACGCCGCTGGCTGTCCGGTTGCCGTTATTTGATCCATCACCCGTACTGGACCAGAGTATGTCCTGGGTTCGCCCCCTGTTCAGCTGGTGGGCGCTGATAGTCTGGTTGGTGGTGGTTATTCTGGCCATGACAATGGCCGGTTCTCACTGGCCGGAACTGGCGCATGCCATCAGTGAGCAGACGCTTGAACCACATAATTTATTACTGCTGTGGCTGATCTATCCCATTGTCAAAGCACTGCATGAATTCGGGCATGCTTTTGCCACCCGTGTATGGGGAGGCGAAGTACATGAGATGGGTGTATTGCTTCTGGTATTTATTCCCGTCCCTTATGTTGAGGCATCTGCCGCATCCGCTTTCCCTGACAAACGCAAAAGGATGATCGTCGGGGCAGCAGGCATGCTGGTGGAACTGTTCCTCGCCTCGCTGGCGCTGTTTGTTTGGCTGTATGTTGAGCCCGGCGTTATTCGTATGCTTGCGTTGAATGTCGTGCTAATCGGCAGTGTTTCCACTTTACTGTTCAATGCCAATCCCTTGCTGCGGTTTGACGGGTATTACATTCTGGCCGATGCCGTTGAGATACCAAACCTGTCAACACGTGCAAATAAATATATCGCCTATCTGATACAGCATTATATTTTTGGAGTGGCGGATGCCCGTTTTCCCCTGGTCACTCAAAGAGAACGGGCCTGGCTGGCAATCTACAGTGTTGCATCATTCGTGTATCGAATTTTCATTATGGCCGCGATCATTCTGTTTGTTGCCGGAAAATTCTTTGTCATTGGTGTTTTACTGGCGATCTGGGCAACGCTTACTCAGCTGGTTCTTCCTGTCAGCAAACTTGTGCATTTTGTATTGTCCAGTCCGAAATTGCGTGAGCGACGAATGCGGGCCGTGGCTAGCAGCGGAGCAATGTTGGCTGTGGTTGCAGTCCTGTTGTTTGTTATCCCGCTACCTTTGACGACTCATAGTCACGGCGTGGTCTGGTTACCGGAACAGGCCTATATCCGTACAGGCACCGACTGTTTCGTCAAACACATTCTTGCCGCGAGAGACAGCAAGGTTCAACCGGCCCAGCCATTGATCGCCTGTGATGATCCTATGTTGCGATCAGAGGTCAAGAGACTGGAGGGTAAATTAAAGGAATACCAGGCCCGTCTCAGTGCCGAGACAACCCGGGATCGGGTCAAGGCGGAAATACTGCAGGATGATCTTGTTACTACCCGGGCGGAGCTGGAACGTGCCCGTGAACGCATGGAGCAACTTGTGATTCGGGCCAAGGTATCCGGAACTTTCATTGTACCCCGTTACCAGGATCTTGCCGGTCGATTTCTCCCGCAGGGCGAAGTACTTGCTTATGTTATCGATCCTTCCCTGGTCAGGGTGCGTACTGTCGTTGAACAGGACGATATAAAACTGGTCCGTAAAGAAACAGAAAACATTGATTTTCGACTGGCAGGACTTCCCGGCGAAGTTGTAAAAGCAAATATCGAACAGGAAGTGCCCGCTGCAACGGATCAACTTCCCAGTGCTGCACTGAGTACGGCAGCGGGTGGCCCCTTTCTGGTTGATCCGAAAGATGAGAATCACCTCAAGAGTATGCAGCAAATTTTTCAGTTCGAGTTAAACCCTGTTGGGAGTTTGCCATTGAACACAATCGGTGCACGTGTCTATGTCCGTTTCAAGCATGGTAATGAACCGGTGGGCTTTCGTGTATGGCGACTGGTTCGGCGACTGTTTTTGAGGAAGTTCAATGCCTGATATGGAAGCCATACTGCAACCCGGGTTGATCAACGGCATGTACCCTGAACGTCGCGATGGTGATCGATCGTCAGCAGATACCCTGTTCAGTGGTTTGATTGGTCTGTTCAAACGGCGACACATTGCCAGCACTGCCAAACTGGAAAGAATGCTCCTGGATATTGAACGCGAATCCTGTGCGGTCAGGCGCTGGGAACAGGTTGAATTCGATTCACAATTGGCGGAATTACGTCGTCAGATGAAATCACAGGGACTGACAAGAGAACTGGTTATCCGCAGCTTTGCAATAATCCGTGAGTTGGCTGATCGGATCCTGGGGCAACGGCATCATGATGTTCAGTTGATTGGGGGCTGGGTCATGGTCAACGGTATGTTGGCGGAGATGGATACGGGAGAAGGCAAAACTCTTACCGCCACTTTGCCTGCGGCTACCGCTGCATTGGCCGGTGTTCCGGTGCATGTGATTTCTGTCAATGATTATCTGGTTAGCCGTGATGCCCGGGAAATGGGACCGCTTTATCAAGCTCTGGGATTATCAGTCGGGACTGTCACTGAACAAATGGATTTGGAGGCACGTCGAGCCGCCTATGCCTGTGACATCACCTATTGTACCAACAAGCAGGTCGCGTTCGATTATTTGCGCGATCGACTGGTGATCGGGAAAAACACCAGTCAACGGCAACTGGAAGTGGAACGTCTGCATACCGATAATGCCCGGATTGACAAATTATTAATGCGGGGTTTGTGCTTTGCGATAGTCGATGAGGCTGACAGTGTCTTGATCGATGAGGCCCGCACACCTCTGATTATTTCCCGCGCCACCACCAATCTTATCGAACAACAGACCTACCAGCAGGCGATTCAACTGGCGGAACAGTTGCGCCCTGATGAGGACTTCGTGATACACAGCCGGGCGCGCAAGATCGAATTAACCGAGCAGGGAGAACAGCATCTTGCGGAATTATGTCAGCCACTGAAAGGTATCTGGAGTGGACCGCGACGCCGGCATTATCTGGTACAGCAGGCCCTGAGCGCCCAGTATCTTTTCCTGCTTGATACGCATTACCTGGTCAGGGATGGCAAGGTGCAAATTATCGATGAACATACCGGCAGGGTGATGGCTGATCGTACCTGGGAACGGGGCTTGCACCAGATGATCGAAACCAAAGAGGATTGTGAACTGACCGGTAGTAAGGAAACACTGGCGCGTATCAGTTACCAGCGCTTTTTTCGACGCTATCTGCGCCTTGCGGGAATGTCCGGAACAGCTCATGAGGTGATGGGAGAACTGGCCACTGTGTACGGATTGCACGTGGCGCGCATCCCTCCTCATCGTCCTTCAAAGCGGATCGCAAATCCCGATATCGTGTGCCGAACGACTGATCAGAAGTGGGCACAAGTCGTGCAAAGAGTTAAAGTTATCCACAGCTCTGGCCGACCTATATTGATAGGAACCAGAACGCTTCATGACTCTGAATATCTGAGCAAGTTACTGAGTGCCGAGAAACTGCCACACCGTGTGCTGAATGCGCGACAGGATGCCCAGGAGGCGGAGATTATCGCCCAGGCAGGCCAGTTGGGCAGAATTACAGTAGCAACCAACATGGCTGGCAGGGGGACGGATATTCGACTTGGAAGCGGGGTTGTCGAGCGTGGCGGCCTGCATGTGATTGCCACAGAGCGACATGAGGCACACCGCATTGACCGCCAGCTGTTCGGGCGTTGTGGCCGACAGAGTGATCCAGGCAGTTATGAGGCTATCCTGTCACTGGAGGATGAACTGGTGCAGCTGTATGTGCCCGAATTCATGCAGCCTGTTCAGAAGAGTGATAACGGTGGATCGGCGACTCCAACCCATAAATGGGATAACTGGCGGATTCGAATGGCACAATACATGGCGGAAAGGCGACATAAGCAGATGCGTCGTGATTTGCTAAAGTCTGACGAAGAATTGACGTATAGTCTGGCATTTACAGGGAAAGCCGAGTGAAAGTAATTTTAATGCCACATATAACAATCAGGATCGCCGGTCTGGCGCTATGCTGTGGAATGGTTTTGCCATCCCAGGGATTGGCTGCCGAGGGCGAGGGTTATGACTGTCTGATCGAGCCCAATATGGTGGTTGATGTCAGCAGTTCGGTAGAAGGGGTCATCGAGCGTGTGCTCGTTGATCGCAGCGACAGTGTGAAAGAAGGTCAACTCCTGGTAGAGCTGGAGGCAGGGGTCGAAATTGCCGCAGTCAACAAGGCAAGAGCCCGGACCCAGATGCAGGGGGACCTGGAGTCCCGGAAAAGCAGCCTTGAGTTTGCCGAGCGACGTCTCGAACGTATCCACAAATTGTTTAAGAAAGGCCTGGTCTCCTCCAATGATCTGGATGAGGTAGAGACCCGGGCAAGACTGGCCCGTGCCGAATTAAACAAGGCACAGGATGAGCAGAAACTGGCGGAACTGGAACTCAAGCGTGCCGAGGAAGCGCTCAAACTTCGTCGCATCCGCAGTCCTTTTACCGGGGTCGTCATGGATCGTTACAAGTCACCTGGCGAATCGGTTGAAGACAAGCCCATTCTACGACTGGCACAACTGGACCCGTTACGAGTGGAGCTTTATTTGCCAGCCACCGATTTTGGTCGCATCAAGCCTGGCAGGTATGCCAAGGTGTTTCCCGAAACCAATGCCACGGATGCTACGGAGCACTACCTGGCAGAAGTCAAACTGGTTGATCGGGTGATCGATGCCGCCAGCGGTACTTTCAGTGTCAGGCTGGAGATTCCCAACCCGAAGCATGAGATCCCGGGCGGTTTGCGCTGTACGTTGTCATTTGTGTCAAAAGCGGAAAGTGCGGCAATTCGCGAACGTCGATCCCGTCTTGAATCTGAACAGAGTGAGAAAGCCAGCACCACCGAAACACCGGCAGAGGATTCCGCCCTGGAATCGGATTACAACCAGATGGATGCTGAGCGTGAGACACAGTCATCAGACTTCAACGCGATGGATTATGATCGGCAGCCATGGGCTTCAGACTACAATGCGATGGATTACGAACGGGAGTCACAGGCTGCTGTAGCATCAACGTACGAACCGCAACCAGACGCTCCTCTGGCATGCTGGCGTGTCGGCCCGTTGGCCGATGAGTCGTTAATCGAAAGTATCAGCAACAGCCTTGAACAGGAGGTCGAACGAGTGACCCGGCGCGAGGCCCCACGCTTGGGTCAGAACCGTAAGCAATACTGGCTTTATTTACAGGGAAATAGTGAGCGCACCAATAGTGTGGCATTGAACAGAATTCTGGCAGAATACCATCCTCAGTTGCGCGCTGTTCCTCGGGACTGCCCAAAGAGAAAGGCGGGCGAATATCATGCCGCGTACTGGGCCTCGGATCGTAGATAAGTAATTACCCCAATAACCATAAGTAACAGCCCTTAAATAAATAATAAGAAACCCCGCTTTTTCCTTTCTCCATCGACCGTTTTTAAGACAACTTCAATTTTTGTTGTAGTAATTTGTTCAATTATTGATAAAAATCTTAATTACGTCACAAATTAGCCGATAAAAGCCTTGTAAGACCAAGTTATCAGATGGATTTCTTGTGAAAGGCTAGGCCTGTATTAGTTCGTTGAGACAAGGTAGTCCAACAGGTAAGAGAAACCGGAAAGCGGGATTACCAGGAAGTTACTCACGAATAACAGAGACGTTATTCCATACATCCTCTTAGGGAACAAGAACCCCCTCTCCATTTATAGCCTTTGCATGAATTCCGGTTCATGGAATGAGCAGTTCCATACGCTGTCCGCACTCATGGCAGGCGAAAATGGCAAGGAAACCTAAACAAGCGGTCGAATCAGGACGCCCCTTCTTTGAGGAGATTGAGCCACGCCTGCTGTTATCTGCCGGACTCGAAGCCTTCGTTCTGCAGGATGATCCGCTCGATAACAGTAACTTCCTGCAGTCTTCCACCGAAGCAGAACTGGTTCCCCAAACCACTGATGCTGTCTCGGATGCCTCTGTCAGCGCCCCGACCCGGGAACTGGTGTTTGTCGATACCGATACGCCTGAATACCAGCAACTGCTTAATGACCTGTTGGGTAGCAGTGAGGATGGGCGCGACTTCGAAGTCATATTGCTGGATAACCAGCAAAGCGGTATCGACCAGATCAGTGAAACGCTGGCCAATCGCGGCGACCTGGATGCGATTCACATTATTTCTCACGGTGCAGACGGCACGGTAGATCTGGGTAACACTCGTCTCGATTTCGAGAGCCTGCTTAGCAATTCAAAAGAAATTTCAAACTGGGGCCAGGCCTTAACGGATGACGGTGACTTGCTGTTGTACGGGTGTGATCTGGCGGCCAGTTCCGAAGGTCAATCGCTGGTCAATGCACTGGCAAGGTTGACCGGTGCCGATGTAGCCGCTTCCAATGATCTGACTGGCAGTGCCGAACAGGGCGGTGACTGGGATCTGGAATACAAGGTCGGCCAGATTGAAACCGTGGTGGCGTTTTCGTCGCAATTAAAACAACAGTGGAACAATGTCCTGGCACCTCCGACTGCGGATGCCGGCGGACCCTATGCAATCAATGAAGGTGATGCTGTGTTACTGGACGCGTCCCTTTCATCCGATCCCGACGGCGACCCGTTAACTTATGCCTGGGACATCGACAACGATGGGCAATATGACGATGCTATCGGTGTGTCACCAACACTGACCTGGGCCGAATTGCAGAGCTTTGGTATCGATGATGGTGGTACTACTGCTGTGTCATATACCATCGGTGTTGCGGTCAATGATGGCAACACTACCAGAACTGCAGCCTCGACCATCGATGTCACCAACACCGCACCGACACTGACAACCACGGGTCTGGATACTGCCGGTGACGGTCAGGTCTATACCCTGAACCTGAATGCATACGATCCCGGGAACGATACGCTAAGCTGGACCATTAACTGGGGTGATGGAACCATTGATGAGAATATCGGTGATCCATCGACGGCAACGCATACCTATAACAATGCAGGTTTGACCTACAACATTACCGCTTCCGCCACCGACGAAGACGGCACCTACTTTCAGAACCAGTTGCTGGTCTCCAGCAGCAAAACTGACAGCCTGATGCGCTACGATACCGATGGCAGCTGGATAGAAGAGTTTGGGGCAGGTGCCGGTCTGAATTACCCCGTCGCTTCGACCATCGGACAGGATGGCAATCTCTACGTTACAAACTGGAACGGCGCTGCCGCCAAGGTTGCACAGTTCGACCCAACGACCGGCGCCTACCTGGGCGATTTCGTGACCTCTACAGACAACGGGGGTATGGGAAGGGCGGCCGGCCTGGCGTTCGGCCCCGACGGCAACCTCTATGTAGCCAGTACGGATACCGATGAAGTGCTGCGATTCGATGGCACCACAGGCGCTTACCTCGATGTGTTCGTGAGTTCAGGTACTGTGAATGGTCCCGAGGGCCTGGTGTTCGGCCCGGATGGCAACCTGTATGTCGGTGGCTACAATGACGACTTTATTTACAAGTTCGACGGCACAACCGGCAACCTTCTTCTGACGTTCGATACTCAATCCGCAGGAGGGGATAATAATCTTTCTGCTCCCGAAGATATTACTTTCGGGCCGGATGGCAATCTGTATGTTGCTTCCGATGGTAATAGTAATGTCCTGCGCTACGATCCGACGACCGGTAATTTCATTGATGAATTCGTTACAAATGGCGACGGAGGCTTGCAGTTTGCTCAGGGCCTGAGATTCGGTCCCGATGGTAATCTCTATGTCGGAAGTTTTGGAACGAACAGTATCCTGCGCTATGACGGTACGACCGGTGCCTTCATCGACGCGTACGTTACAAACGGCAGTGGCGGATTGGATGAAACCACCTATTTCGATTTTATTCCCGGGCACCAGGTGACCGTCACCTCGATTGATGCACAGAATGACAGCTACAGTGTCGATGAAGATGGGGTACTGGTTGTTAACGCCCTGACGGATAATGCCACAACTACCGACCTGCTAGCAGCATGGCAATTTGACGAAGGCTCCGGAACAACAACGGCGGATGCCACCGGTAATGGCAACGATGGCACTCTCGTCAATGCGACCTTTACGACCTCAAGCAAAACAGGTGATTCGGCGCTGTCTCTCGATGGATCCGGCGACTATGTGCAAACCACGGC
>JASFNY010000067.1:0-8143 GCA_050116795.1 Thiohalophilus sp. | reverse complement strand
TTTTCTGTTGCAGGAGATCAGAGCGATACTGATCCATACTTTGCCATCCACTTTCCTGCCAGCCTGCAAGGCTGACAAGATAGTCTGATACCGGGCTGATTTTTTCCTGAAGCCCCTTGCCGCCCAGGGTCAGAGGATAGCTCACCAGCAGGATTAGCATTAATACCAACGGATAAATCAAGGTACGCAAAGGTAGGGGTGAAAGATGTAAATGCCTGCGATAGCCAATCCCCAGAATACCTACCCAGATCAGACCGAGTAAGATCCCACCCACTACATCGCTCAACCAGTGTATACCGAGATACAGCCGGGCAAACCCGATTAGCAGAACCAGGGTAGCGGCGCCGGTGTATACACTGATGCGCATCAATGTCGGCATATTACGGGTTAATACCACGGCAATAAAACCGTACACGGCTGTCGCAATCGTCACATGCGCCAGCGGAAACACCAGCGTGGTATGGCTACTGGTAATGTCCGGACGTGGGATGTCAAACAGGTATTGCAGAACATTGACCACGACAACCGGCAGCAGATAGGCCGCAAGCATATGCCAGCTTGCCAGCCAGTTGCGATGAATGGCAGTCCATGCGAAGAAAATAAGCGTCAGAAGGGCAAGAAAAAGATCGTCGCCCAGATTGCTGATGTACAGCATTAGATGATCAAACGGCGGATTGTGTAGCTGATGTAACTGGAAGTAGACCAGATCGTTGAGGCCGAGGACCAATGAATGTTCGGTCATGAAATCCGACAGGGCCGTCAATGCTATGGCCGAAAGTAGTAACATTATTGCCAGCAGGCTCAGTACCCGCATCTCTGGATGATCGGGATCGATCAATGCAGCGGGAACGCGCCCGACCAGCGAGTGCCGGTTCATCCAGTTAATAACATGACTGAGTAGTTCGTCAGTGCGCGGGACGATAAAGTTATAAAGATGTTTGCTGACCCAGAACAGCAGCCATAACAGGAACAGCAGGATGATCAGCAGTACTGACAGCTGACCTGCGAACTCGGCCGCCAGTTCCAGTGACAAACCAAAGGCCATGCCGGGCAAAAGTACAACCGGCCCCCAGAGCATGGCCGAACCAATATTGGTGAGAAGAAAGCGGTTGCGAGACATGGACAGCATTCCGGCAATCGCAGGAATTACCGGGCGTAACGGGCCGACAAACCGGCCAAGCAAAATACTTTTGCCACCGTGGCGGTGAAAAAACGCCACCCCCCGCTCCATCAATTGCGGGTGTTTTCGAAAAGGCCAGATGTTGCGCAGTTGTTTATGATAACGCTTGCCTATCCAGTAACTGATTGCATCACCGGCAATGGCACCAAGTACGGCTGCAATTACCGTGGTACTGAAGTCGAGGTAACCGGTGGTAATGAGTGCACCGAAGACAACCATAAAGAAAATGCCGGGGACGATCAGGCCGATGAATGCCAATGATTCACTCAACGCGATAGCGAATACCAACAGAGCGGCAATTACCGGATGCTCGCTCAACCACTCAAATAACTGGATAAAACTCGCCATTGACATAAGCAGGATGATAACCGAAATCCCTTACTGTGAAAGGGTTCGGTTCAGGTTTCGCCAAATAATAGACAAGACCTTGCCAGGGATAGTTCTCAATCCTGATGAGGGTTAACGGAACAGATCCGGAAAGTGGCCTGCCCGCCAGCGCAGTCCAGGGGAAATATTTTTACTAGAGTGTAGCGAACACTCGCTCGGCAGCATCCAGGGTCGCGTTGATGTCCTGTTCGGTATGGGCCCCCGAGACGAAACCAGCTTCAAATGCGGCAGGAGCCAGGTAGATACCGGCATCCAGCATGCCGTGATAAAAACGTTTGAAGCGATCCATGTCACAGTTGCTGACCTGATCGAAACGGGTAATGCATTCTTCGTCGCTGAAAAAGTAACCAAACATGCCGCCGGCCTGGTTCGTCGTCAGGGGGATGCTTGCCGCGCTGGCACGTTCCCTCAGGCCGTCGAGTAACTGGCTGACGCGCTGGCCCAGATTATCGAAGAAACCCGGTTGGCTGATCAGATTCAGGGTGGTCAATCCGGCGGCCATGGCCACCGGATTGCCGGACAGGGTGCCAGCCTGGTAGATCGGACCCAGCGGGGCAATCTGTTCCATGATGGCCCGTTTTCCGCCGAAAGCGCCAACTGGCATACCGCCACCAATCACCTTTCCGAGCGTGGTCAGATCAGGTGTGACGCCGAAATGTGACTGGGCGCCACCGAGGGCAACGCGAAAGCCGGTCATTACCTCGTCAAAGATCAGAACGTTGCCGTGTTGATCGCAAACCTCACGCAGGGTTTGCAGGAAGCCGTCTACCGGTGGAACGCAGTTCATGTTGCCGGCAACCGGTTCGACGATGATCGCGGCGATCTGGTCGCCCAGTTGGTCGAAAGTATCGCGGACCTGCTGGCTGTCATTGTAAGTCAGCGTGATAGTGAGCTCGGCCAGGGAAGCGGGGACCCCGGGGGAGGTCGGTACACCAAGAGTCAGGGCACCGGAACCCGCCTTGACCAGCAGCGAGTCGGAGTGACCGTGGTAGTTGCCCTCGAATTTCACAATCTTGTCGCGCCCGGTATAACCGCGGGCAAGACGTAATGCCGACATGGTCGCTTCGGTTCCCGAGTTGACCATGCGCACCATTTCGACCGACGGAACCAGTTCGCAGACTTTGTCGGCCATGAGTGTTTCCAGTTCGGTGGGTGCACCGAAGCTCAGGCCGTTGTGCATAACGGACTCGACACTCTTGATGACCTCGGGATGGGTATGACCGACAATCATCGGTCCCCAGGAGCCGACATAATCGATGTACTGCTTGCCGTCCTCATCGAACATGTATGCGCCCTTGGCCCGCTTGAAAAACAGCGGATCGCCACCGACACCCTTGAACGCGCGCACCGGGGAGTTGACCCCACCCGGGATATGTTTCTGGGCGGCAACAAACAGATCATGCGAACGGGACATAAAGCAGTTCCTTATACAATGTTTCTCGAAT
This sequence comes from Thiohalophilus sp., assembly GCA_050116795.1. GTDB lineage: Bacteria > Pseudomonadota > Gammaproteobacteria > UBA6429 > Thiohalophilaceae > Thiohalophilus. The sequence goes on along the minus strand of JASFNY010000067.1, from coordinate 5,131 downwards.
AAAAATCCTGATTCAGGGGCCGAATGATAACGAAATCGGCCGGTTCGGGACACCCGGTGAGTCAGTTAATGAAGATGCTGTCGAGACGGCGCGCAGCCTCTTCGATCTTATTCTGACCGAATATGCCGTTGATCACGGCCAGCATGTCGGCACCGGCATCCAGTAGTTGGCCGGCGTTTTCGGGCGTAATCCCGCCGATAGCGACGATAGGCAAGTGGATTTCCTGGCGAGCGGTTTGAAGCAGTGACAGCTCCGCCTGAGGAGCGTCAGGTTTACTGATAGAAGCAAAAAAGCGACCGAATGCCACGTAGTCGGCACCCTGCGACTGTGCGGCCCGGGCCCGATCCAGCCGGTTGTTACAGGAAACGCCGATCAGTTTATTTGGCCCCAGCTGTTCACGAGCATGCGCCAGCTTTGCATCGGACTGGCCGATGTGCACGCCATCGGCATCGACCCTGCGAGCGAGTTGGGGATCATCATTTACGATAAACAGGCAATCCGCCTGCTGACAGAGATGCTGCAGTTCGGAGGCTTCCTGCAGGCGGCGCTCAGCATCAGTTGATTTGTCCCGATACTGGAGTAAACGCACTCCCCCCTTAAGCGCGGAACTCACCGCGGCGTAGAGCTTCTCACCCTGCAGTAGTCCGTCGGTAATGGCGTACAGGCCGTGAAGACGTGAATCCCGGTTCACTCTTCCTCACCCCGGGCCCAGAACAGGCGGTTCGGAACATGTTGTCCCATACCGGGTCGAAAACCCTGCTGCAGGGCCTGCCAGGTGAATTCCTGTGCCTCATGGATGGCGGCAAACGGGTCCAGGCCCTGGGCCAGCAGACCGGCAATCCCCGATGCCAGGGTGCAACCCGAACCATGATAGTGATACGGCAGTCGGTCCCAGCTGAAAGTTTCCAGCAGCCGGTGATTGGCATACAACCGGTTATCGATCTGCGGGCCCGGCTCGTGTCCGCCGGTGATCAGGACATACTCCGGTCCCATATCCAGCAGTTCCTGGGCGCAGGCGTCCAGGGTGTCAGCTTCAGGGGCGAGGCGCCGTGCCTCTTCGCTGTTGGGTGTCAGGATGGTGGTCTGGGGCATGAGCAGGGTTTTCATCGCCGCGATGATCGGATCATCGGCCAGCTCGCCACCGCCACCGGCTGCGAGTACCGGATCGAGTACCAGCGGAATGTCGGGGTAGTCGACCAGAATGGAATGGATCGCCTCGATGATTTCCACGCTACCCAGCATGCCCAGTTTGAAGGCTGCAATGGGCATGTCTTCGAGGACTTTTCGGGCCTGCTCGATCAGCAGCATGGCATCTACCGGAGTGAAGCGGCTGGCGGAAACCGTGTCCTGAACTGTCAGCGCAGTAACGATTGGTGCCGCGTGGCCACCCATGCTGGCAATAGTCTCGATGTCGGCCTGGACCCCGGCGCCACCGGTCGGGTCCAGACCGGAAAAACACATAACAGCGGGAATCGGGGTATCGGGCATCGGAATAACCTGGGCGGATATTTACTGGATCGACTGAGATGGAGTCTAACACGGAGATTTCAAGCGATTCCTATCGCGGTTCTAAAATGCCATAATAGTCGACTGGATTAGTCAGAGAAGTAGTTGTAACCATGGAATACAAGCAATACATGTGCGTCGTATGTGGATTTGTCTACGATGAAGAACAGGGTCTGCCTGAAGAAGGCATTGCACCTGGCACCCGCTGGGAAGATATACCCGAAGACTGGCAATGTCCCGAATGCGGTGTGGGCAAAGAAGATTTCGAAATGATCGAAATCTGATTGGCGCTCACGATTATCTTAAAAAACTTCCATAATCATCAGTCGGCCAGCGTTCCAGCCATTCTCGCCAGATAAGCGGTTCTGGCCGACAGTTCCAGTGAGCAGTTCCATTTGTAGGCCAGGTTGATCGAGTCAGCCTGGGCATAGACGCCGTGGCCGCGAACCACGGTGATCTTGTGCTTTGCCAGTGTGTCGGAGACTCGTTCCGGGGCTTCGGCCAGATAATTCTCATAGGCAATATTCAGCACCGGCACCGTACCAAAATAATAGTTGCCTTCAAAATCCGGTGGTGTGAAGTCATTCCCGTCCAGTGTCAGTGCCACGGTGTGTGCTCCGTGGCCGTGCAGTACAGCCCGGGCCTGTTCATTTTTCTGGTAGACCATGACGTGTAGACGCGCATCCAGCGAAGCGCCTTCACCCAGCGTGCCATCGATATCGCAGGCCACCAGCTCATCGGTCTGCAGGGTGTCCGCGCAGGCACCGGTCGGGGTGACCCAGATGGTATTACCGTCCCGTACCGAGGCATTGCCGCTGTGTGAATCGTTGATGCCGTACTGGCGCATCCATCGATAATGACGGATCAGATCATCTTTAAGGTTCATTTTTGGTTGCCTCGATTTTCATGGAATCATCAACGTTTATATCCTTATTGATGCAGTCCGATGATCCCTGTTCCCGTTCTGCAAATCAATGCCAGGAAATATTTTCAGCCTGTGTATCACTGGTAGAAAAAGAGGTATATCAGAGAAAGTGTGTTATCAGCGATGGGCGCGGCGATGCTGCCGGCTCTTGACCAGACGCACAGTCCATAACCACAGGCCACTGCAGGCAAGGAAGATCATTGCCACGGCAACAAAGTCAAAGAAATAAACGCCGCCCTGGTTTAACAGTCGCCCACTGTGTAGATCAAGAATGACTCTTTCCAGATCCAGACCTTTGCCCCGATAGAGTTGCAGCATATCCTGGTAGACCGGATCCGGGAGTGTAGAAGGTGCAGACCAGCTGACCGCTTCGATCTTCTGGTGTTTCCAACTTGCGAGGTCGGCATCGGCGACATAACTGCCGTGTGCAGCCCTGACTGCGACCCGTTTGTCGGTAGTCAGGCCGATGGCTGACATGCCGGCCGGAACACCCTGGTAGCCCTTCAGGCTTTCGATTAATTCGCCTTCAGGGGTTAACAGCAGCAGTTCGCCTTCCAGGGCAACGACAAGCATGCCCTGGTAACTGACAGCTCCAAGCAGTTTTTTCGTATGCTGGCCAAGATCGTGCTGCCGGGTAAGAAGACGTGAGTCCCACTGGCTGATCCAGTGATTATGCATGCGGTATCCAGTGGTTTGTGCCGGTGCCTGCACTCCATACCAGTCGAGTAACAGGCTGGACTGTACATGTTTTTCATCCAGCTTCAGGTCTTCGGTGTGATTCAGCATCACACCGGTCACGCTTACGAGAATGACAAACAGGGCCACGGTGATTCCGATATAGCGGTGCCACTGGTAAACAGAACGTAGCTTGATGTGTGAGCGCTTGTGTCGGGTCATAAATCACCGGTGACGTGTTGATGATAATAAAGCGCCAGACGGCTGAGTTTGGTCAATGCACGGACTGACAACGTGGCACCGGTGATACCGTCGATAGGTTTGTTTAATTGAAGATCACCTTTCAACTGCACCTGTTTGAACTGGTCGGTAAAAAACGGGTATTTCACTTCCCAGCCGCGGCTTTCGCGAAACACCAAAACCTTAACCGTCTCGATACGATTCTTGTTGATCACAATTCCCACGGTGATCGGTTGTTCCTTGCCGATCTCTTCCAGGATCCAGGCTGTACGTTGTCCTTTATGCCAATATCGTGTGCGTAAGGAACCGGGGCGGTGTTGCAGTATCTGTTCGGATTTGTCACGCAACTCGCCGGTGATCCAGAGCATTTTGGGATCGGGGACCTGTTGTTCGAAGGCCTGTTGTAAAAACACTTCAGGTTTTTGATACACCTCGGCAGCAGCTGGCAGACTCAGCAAGAGTGCGATCGCGAAGAAGAATTTTCGGGAAACGTATTTCATGGCGCGTAGCATAAGTTAAAAAGGCCGGATATTCCCGACGGAATATCCGGCAGTCGGCTGCTTGGGTGGAGTCTTTCTAACTAGAATTGATAACCGATACCGATGTTAAAGCCATCGTATTCATCGCTACCGACAGGCGCATCCTGATCCTGCAGGTCAAACTTGATAACAACATCTTCATGCGGCCAGTAATTAAGGCCGACATCGACCTGGCTGTATTCGGTGTCGTTATTGAGACCGGCATTGTTGTCCCACTGGTTATAGCGGGCAAATACTCCCCACTGGTTGTTGAGCTTGTAAGAGGGTTCGATATACCAGCCAGTCTGTTCGTTTGCGCCAGTGGCAGCCGGAGCATCACCGTCCAGGTCCCAGGTCGCGTACAGGGCACGCAGGCCGAAAGCGCCATGGGTATAGATGGCATGGGTTTCGATCAGGTTCCCGCTGCCAAGGTTATCGCTGCTGTCCTGGCTCATGTCGCTCTGGTACTGCACAGTAGCGGCCAGTTCCAGACCCGGAATCCCGGTGTACTTGATCCGTGCTGTTGTTGCCAGGTCATAGGCATCCGCTTCAGCGCTTTTCTGTCGACCACCTCGCACGGCCATATTGCCGGTCGGATCGACCTTGAGGCCTTCATGTACACCCAGGTTATAGCTGAAACCCTGCCCAAAGCGTCCGGTCAACTCGGCACCGGCCGCCCACCAGGTTGTCGGGATGATGTTCTTCTCAACCGGGTTACGTTCCACGCCATAGAAGGTCGGCGGCTCGTGGGTTTCATTCAGAATCCCGACCGGCAGCAGGAACATACCACCCTTGGCGGAGGTGTGGTCGTTAAGATCAAATTCGACATAGGCCTGTTCCAGTTCCACCTCGCCGGGTTGGCCGTCGCCGGCCACGGCATGTTCGATTTCCAGCTCGGAGAAGAAACGGATGTCATCAGTGTACTCGTAGCCGAAGAACAGAACGAAACGATGGAAGTCCAGCATCTCCTTGTCATCGCCACCGGCCAGCTGATTGTCCAGGTTGTTGTAGTGCAGTTCGCCGTATCCGCCGATACTGACCGGGCTCTTGCCAGCTTTGGCCTGGTTGTTCTCGATCATTTCGCTGGTGGCGTTGAGCCGTTCCATGATGACCTTGTTTTCCTGTTTAAGGCTTTCAATCTCCCGGCGCAGATCCTCGTCGGCTGCCTGGGCCGTGCCGGCAGTCAGTAGCCCGGCAGCAAGCAGGGAGAGGGGGGTTGTGTGCTTCATACGTACATCCTTATTAGTTATCTGGTCAATTGATCTGG
>JASFNY010000066.1:0-8156 GCA_050116795.1 Thiohalophilus sp. | reverse complement strand
CTGGGGCACGTTCAGCCCACAAGGTGGCAGCGACATCGATCTGGACGGGGTTCGAATCCGCTACGGCCAGTACCTGATACCGCATTTTGGCGTGGAAGCTCACTATATCGTTGGTACACAGGACGGAAATATCATTCCTGACACCGATGCCGGCGGAAAACTCAGTAACAAACACACGGCTTCACTGTTCCTGCGCGGCGACATCGGAGACACCTTCAAGTTGTACGGTCTGGTTGGCTGGTCAAAATCTACCTTCGAGGTCAGCGGTAGTCCTGGCGGTGACTCAAAAACCAATGAATCGGATCTCTCTTACGGTGGCGGCATTGAGTATTTTATGTCGAAAAACACCGCTATTGATATGAGCTACATCATCTATCACGACGAAGAGTACTTTGAGTTCTCGACTGCAAGCCTCGGTGTAACTCACCATTTCTGAGGCAAGCGCGTGTAACCCCGATATGGTTGTTCCCACGGGGCTGCAAGTGCTCTGAGTGTTTCAAAAAAACACCCCGGACGAAATGGGGATAAGGTGCCGTCCGGGGCTGTCAAAGCAGCCCGGCTTGGGGAAACCGGGCTTTTGATTCCCACTACAGGGAGGGTTGCGGGAATAAGTGCACTGCTGCACTCATAGACTAAGACATACTGGACCAGGGAAAGTTCCAGGCAGGTTCACTAAATTCAACACTCTCTCCTGCTATCGGGCAGCACCGGTTCTTCAGCGAGACATGTGTAAAAAGTGCATATGCTTTTCATACTGCCCGAGCACGTCTGCAATCACCTGCTCCTGAACATAACCCCAGATATCATAGTGCTGACTGCCCTCTACCAGGTAGACCTCGGCACGATAGTAACGTTTGCTCTCGTCCGGTTCACCGCTGTCGAATTCCGGGAAGGCAAAGGCCGGCGGCAAATGTCCGGCGAGATATACACCGTAGATAAAATCCTGTTCTTCACCGTGTCTCACTCGTAACTCGACGGTTTTTTCATCCTGGCTGACTTCGGCGGTTACCTCGCTGTCGACATTGCATATCTCCTGGGCGACGCTTTCCAGAGCAGGTTTGACCACCGTGTTCATGAATTCAACCACTGCTGCCTTTTTCGGATGACTGATCAGTTTCTTCAGGCGTTGTTGCCATTGAACCCGGTTGGAGGATACGACCGGGGTGGCAGGTACCGCCTCAAAAGCCATCCGCTTGACGCCTTCCATGCGCAAGCCCTTCAACAGTCCATAGCAGATTAACAACATGATGATACTGAAAGGCAGCGCGCCGGCTATCGCCGCGGTCTGCAATGCAGTCAGACCACCGGCTACCAGTAGCACAGATGCCACTACCCCTTCAGTCAGTGCCCAGAATACGCGTTGCCGCACCGGCGGATTGGTATGTCCACCGGAAGTAATAATATCGATGACAAGCGAACCGGAGTCGGATGACGTCACAAAGAACGTTACCACCAGCAATGTCGCTATCCCGGAAGACAACGTTGACCAGGGTAATTGCTCAAGCATGGCAAATACCGCAATCGGCACATTCTCGGCGACAGCATTGGAAACCACGCCACTGAGTTCACCCAGCTCCATGTTGATGGCCGTGCCACCGAAAAACGTCATCCACATGAACGTAAAGCCGACCGGCACGAACAACACGCCGAGAATAAATTCCCGAATCGTGCGTCCGCGAGAGACCCTGGCGATAAACATTCCGACAAACGGGGACCAGGCAATCCACCAGCCCCAGTAAAACAGCGTCCAGCCACCAATCCAGCCATTGGGATCATAGGCATAGAGGTTAAAGGTTTTATTCACAATCTCACTGAGATAACTGCCGGTATTCTGTACCAGGGACTGCATCAGGAATAAAGTTGGCCCGGCGATCAACACAAACAGTAACAGCAGAATAGCGAAACCAAGATTGAGTTCTGAAAGGCGTTTTATTCCGGCATCCAGTCCTGCCACAACCGAGGCAGTGGCAAACAGGGTGATCATGGTAATCAGACCAATCTGAACGGGTAATGATTGTGGAATATCGAACAGATAATTCAGCCCGGCATTGACCTGCAACACACCGAACCCCAGTGAGGTAGCCACGCCAAACATGGTCCCCAGCACAGCAAATATATCGACAACGTGACCTATAGGGCCGTAAATGCGCTCCCCTATCAATGGATACAACGCAGAACGGATTGTTAAAGGCAGATTATGGCGAAAACCGAAATAGGCCAGAGCCAGACCCACCACGGCATAAATAGACCAGGCATGCAGGCCCCAGTGAAAGAACGTAATCGACATAGCTTCCCGTGCGGCTGCTACATTTCCACCCTCACCAACCGGTGGATTGGTAAAATGCATAATGGGTTCTGCAACACCGAAAAACAGCAAGCCGATTCCCATCCCGGCACTGAACAACATGGCAAACCATGACGTGTAGCTATAATCAGGTTCTGCGTGATCAGGGCCAAGTTTGATCCGCCCGTAGGAACTAAGTGACAGACCAACGCAGAAGATTAAAAATATCGCAACCGCCAACAGGTAATACCATCCAAATGTGTCGATGATCCACTGCTGCACTTGACCAAATACCTTGGCGGCAAAATCAGGGGCGACGGCACCAAATATCACAAAAATCAGGATCAGCAGGGCCGAGATATAAAAAACCGGGGGATTAATTTGTGATTTTTTTTTGCCCGCATTAGCTTCCGCGTTCTGATTATTATTCATGAACTTCTCCTTACATGCCGGTCTGGCGATCGCCTGGCCGATAGGTCAGATCAGTATAACGTGCAGTGTTTCGACGACAACCCTGAATTTATTATGCAGGCAAATCAAGCCGACGACCTGATACTACGACGTCGATCATAATTTTGCAGCAGCTGTTCAAGCTGCATAATGGTCCGGCGCCAGTGCTCGGAATCCATGGTCAAACGCACCATGGTTGCAGCAAACTGGTTTGAATAAGGTATTCCATCCAGCGGTGTTTCAGCGATGATGTTCAACCTGTCCCGGCTGGCATTGTACTGTTCGACCAGAAAATCGATCATCGATTCACTCAGCGGTAATTGGTAGACCCGGCGTATCCGCAAGGCCAGATATTCAGCCGCCTTTGCCAGATCCTCATGCACCTCGCTGACCGCCGCCGCACCAAGTCCAGCTTTTGCATCAGCACTGAAACCGATTTCCAGACCACCGATAAAAGCGGCACGACTACTATAGATGGCACGCTGAATACTTGCGTCACTGATCTGCACATAAGGTTGCAGCTTCAATGATAGTCGAATTGCCAGCTGCTTGAGATCCTTGCTGTTCAGTGGACGACCCTGTCGTGACAGACCATCTGCTTGTGTACGGTAACCGGCCTCTCGCATATACTTGCAAAAGTTTCGCGCCAGCTCGATTTTTTGATCATCTTCCAGACCAATTTTCTGCTCACGAATTCGCATCCCACGAGAACGTCGCATGAGTTTGAATGGATGATCGCTGACCGGCTGACGCTGCCGTAATTCTTCCCAGCGTTCCAGTGCCCGGGCATAACGTTCACGGCGTTTCTGCAGTTCTTCACCTGCACGAAGAGTTTCTCGGACCAGCTCAATCAGATTCCTCAAATAACCACTGTTCGCGGCATCGACCTGTCTAGCCTGGACCAGCTGTTCGAGTCCGCTGGTCAGATGTGCAAGAAGTTCTTCGGTTGACAGATCGGCAAGTGATTCGTCAAAACCAAGTTCAGAACGTTCGCTCAATTTGCTGGCCAATGCATACAAACGACTCATTGCCATTGCCTGGCTGACACTGTATCGGCTGCGTGCCGATTCCACCTCATCAAGACTACGAACCTGCTGCCAGTTTCCCTCATATTCTATGACCAGTTGGGAGATCTGACGCCCGCTGAGCAACTCGAACACCAGAACCAGGAGTTCCTGCACATCCTCCAGGGCCATGAGATCAAGATTATTTTGATCGGCAGCAGTAAAAATCGTGGTAAGGAAATTGTCCCGACGCGGAACACCATGCTCGAATGAAGGAGCAATCCCGATTAGTCTTTCACGCAGCAGTTCCTCTTCTTCCGGTGCCGTAGTATGGACTTTCTCAAGCGCCGCGGTACGTGCATCGACACTGGCATCAACCAGGTCCTGAACACGGCTGCGCAGCCCCAGGCGGCGATAAATTTCGATTTGCTCGGTGATGTCCGCGAGACTGGCATCACCGGTTAATTCGCGTACCGCAAGTGCCACGCTTTCCGGGCTGAGATCCAGTTCATGCAAAAGTGCGCCCGCGGCACGCAAACGTCGCTCTTCAGGTGCGAGCTCACTCATCAGAATATTGCGACTCTCAAACAGCAGATCGGGCAGAATATCCAGCGTTTTACTCAAGGCATCACGAGCATCTTTTTGTCTGCGTCCACGCAGGACAATCGCAACAAAGCTGGCGAGCAGACCGATCATACCCAGGATCAATGTATAGGCGGCGAAGAATATGAAGTTCTTGGCCGGTGCGGCATGACCAAAACCAAGATAGTAGCCGCCTTGCATGGCAAGAAAAGTCACCGGCCCTGCTGTCCATAACAACTGCAGTAGTGTCAAACTCCAGGGCGTCTTGCGCACGCTGGAGACCGCCTCGTCAATTCGGCTATTACCGACCCTCTCTAGACTGATTCGCTCCTGATCCAGTCCGATCGGTTCTTCTGCCGCCTTTGCTTTTCGCCAAGGTAATTTCACAGCGACCATTTATGATTTACAGAGAAATGAATTGTAGATTATTCCAGTTGAGAACGTGGATTAACAGGGATTGTGAATAACAGAGATAACTCCCAACCCATGTCAGCACAACCTGTGTCACATCTTTGCAGTAATACGTGGCAAATCGACAAATTACAAACAATACGGACACAAAATCTGTTTAGTGAGCTTCATCCCAGTTATCACCAATTCCGATATCAACTTCCAGTGGTACAGACAATTCCGCAGCACTAACCATATTGTCACGAATTATTTTGCTGGCATCATCGACCGCGCCATCCTTGATTTCGAAAACCAGTTCATCATGCACCTGCATGATCATGCTTATTGGCAATTGCTTTGTCTCGATAACCTCGTCCAGACTGACCATGGCACGTTTGATGATATCTGCAGCAGTGCCCTGCATGGGAGCATTGATCGCGGTTCGCTCGGCATACTGGCGGCGAGTATGGTTGCTGGTGTTGATCTCGGGTAAATAAAGCCTGCGACCGAATACTGTTTCAACATAGCCCTGTTCGCGTGCGGTTTCGCGAATATTGTCCATGTATTGTTTCACGCCCGGGTAACGGGAAAAGTACAGGTCCACATACTGTTGCGCTTCACCGCGTTCGATCCCGAGCTGACGTGCCAGGCCAAACGCCGACATGCCATAGATCAGGCCGAAATTGATCGCCTTGGCAGAGCGTCGCTGCTCACTGCTGACCTTTTCCAGCTCCACCCCGAACACTTCGGCGGCCGTGGCACGATGAATATCTTCACCCTGTTTAAAAGCATCAAGTAATCCCTTGTCACCGGACAAGTGGGCCATGATCCGCAGTTCGATCTGAGAATAGTCGGCGGCCAGCATTCGAAATCCCGGCTCAGGGACAAAGGCCTGACGTATCCGTCGCCCTTCTTCACTGCGTACCGGAATATTTTGCAGATTGGGCTCGGTCGATGAAAGACGCCCGGTGGCTGCCACGGCCTGCTGATAAGAAGTATGAACCCTACCGGTATCGGGATTGATCATCTCCGGCAGCTTGTCCGTATAGGTCGACTTGAGCTTGCTCAGCCCTCGCCATTCAAGCACGAGACTGGGCAGTTCGTAGCCCCGCTCAGCCAGCTCCTGGAGCACGGACTCCGCGGTGGAAGGCTGGCCCTTGGCGGTCTTGCTGATAACCGGCAGCCCCTGTTTCTCGAACAACAAACTTTGCAATTGCTTGGGCGAACCGAGATTGAAACTCTCACCGGCCGACTCATGCGCGGCTTTTTCCAGCTCCTCGATGCGTTTGCTGAGTTTCCTGCTCTGCTTGTTGAGCATTGCGACATCCAGCTTCACTCCACGCTGTTCCATTCGCGCCAGCACCGGTATCAACGGTATCTCGATCTGTTTGAATACTTTTGCAAGACTCGGAATGGCTTCGAGCTTCGGCCACAGGGTCTGGTGCAGTCGCAGAGTAATGTCGGCATCCTCGGCCGCGTATTCCGAGGCCGGTTCGATCTCGACCTGATCGAAAGTGACCTGTTTTGCGCCCTTGCCCGCGACATCTTCGTAATGAATGGTTTTATGTCCCAGGTACTTGAGTGCCAGGGTATCCATATCATGCCGGGTAGCCGTGCTTTCCAGCACATAGGATTCCAGCATGCTGTCAAAGGCAACACCTTCAAGCCGAATATCATACCGGGCCAGCACATTCATATCGTACTTGATGTGCTGGCCGAGCTTGGCCTGCTTCGGGTCCTCGAGTAACGGCCTGAGTTGTTCGAGCACTTTCTCGCGCTGCAATTGCGCAGGCGCTCCCTCGTAACTGTGCGCCACCGGGACATAGGCAGCTTCATAGGGTTTCACCGCAAAAGAGAGTCCGACAATCTCCGCCTGCATGTAATTGAGACTGGTGGTCTCCAGATCGAAGGCGAACAATTCAGATGTCATGAGTCTTTTCAGCCAGGCATCCAGGGTTTTCTGATCCAGTATCGTCTGATAGTTCAGACTGTCATCATCATTTGCGTTTTCGCTGCTGCCTTTACCGCCGCGATCGCCAAGCAAATCACTGAGCCAGCTCTTGAATTCGTAGCGCTGGTAAAATTCACGCAGTCTGTCATTGTCCGGCTCACTACGATTCAGAGTCTCGGGCGTGTTATCCAGCTCTACATCACACTTGATGGTCACCAGCTCACGCGACAGCGGAAGCTGTTCAAGAGAGTCCCGCAAATATTCACCCACCTTGCCCTTGAACTCATCAGCATTCGCGATGATGTCATCCAGTGAACCATACTGCTGCAACCACTTGGCCGCGGTTTTCGGGCCAACCTTGGGGACACCCGGCACGTTGTCCACGGTGTCACCGATCAAGGCCAGGTAATCGATGATCTGATCAGGTGTTACGCCGAATTTATCCTGTACTCCTCGAATATCGCTGACCGTGTCAGACATGGTATTGACCAGAGTGACATGTTCATCCACCAGTTGCGCCATGTCCTTGTCACCGGTGGAGATGATGGTCTCGATACCTGCAGATTCCGCTTCGCGCGCCAGGGTGCCGATGACGTCATCAGCCTCAACGCCTGAGACACACAATAACGGTAAACCCATGGCCTGGATAATCTGGTGGATGGGCTCAATCTGTTCAGCCAGTTCTTCCGGCATCGGTGGACGGTTGGCCTTGTACTCGGCGTATAGATCCTCGCGAAAGGTTTTGCCCTTGGCGTCAAATACCACGGCAATATGCTCAGGATCATAATCCTTGAGTAACCGACGAATCATGTTGATCACACCATATATAGCCCCGGTTTGTTCACCCTGGCTATTACTCAGTTTCGGCATGGCATGATAGGCGCGGAACAGGTACGAGGATCCGTCAACCAGGATAAAGGGCTTTTTCTGCTTGTCTGACATGGCGGTCTGGCTAAACCTTAGCTTGAGAATCGTGGCTGAATCTGTCGAACTTGCTAAACGGGATGCATTATACTTGGCCGGCCGTATTATTGCGGCTACCCAGATTCCGACCACCACCTAACGCCGGATGGATCATAATGGACGACAAGCACAAACACCCCGGAATGCTCCCCGTCAACGATACCATGCTGACCCGGGAATCCTGGAAGATTTTCCAGATCATGGCCGAATTTGTCGAAGGTTTCGAACGCCTTGCCCAGATCCGTCCCTCGGTGAGCATTTTTGGTTCAGCACGAACCCGCCCGGATCACCCTTATTATCAGAAGACCATCGAAATCGCCCAGGCCCTGTCAAACGCCGGATTCTCGGTAGTCAGTGGTGGTGGCCCCGGAATCATGGAAGCGGCCAACAAGGGCGCCTTCGAAGGCAAGTCACCCAGCATCGGTCTGAATATCCAGCTCCCGCATGAACAGGCAGGTAACACCTATCAGGATATTTCACTTTCGTTCAGGCATTTCTTTTCGCGCAAGGTGATGTTCGTCAAATACGCTGC
>JASFNY010000065.1:0-8255 GCA_050116795.1 Thiohalophilus sp. | reverse complement strand
AACCAGATTTGCGCCGGGTCGCCACCAAAAATTCGGCTATGGGTATCACTCAATTGAAACTCGATTTCAAACTGGCCACTGGTCATGGCCGCGATCAAACCTCCGACGAACATGGCCAGCAGGAATACCAGGTGCACCGTCCAGGGTGTGTAACCCGGTGAAGAAGCTTTTGCATCGGCATTTTTATTATCATTACCGCTTTGCGTGTCCTGATCCGATTGCTCATCCATCGCACCGGCGCCGAATTCGGCCATCGTGGCCGCCAGCAGCGCGTCTTCAATCTCGCCTTCATCGGCCTGCTGGAATTCATTAACCGAACGGGCAAGTTCACGATCTTCTTTCCAGCCAACAACCTTGGCCCAGCTACCGGATACTCCCAGAAACTTGCCAATCAAAATAAAATAACCAATGCTGACGCCTCCCAGCGCCAATGCTCCTATCCACCATGCCCAATATTCCACGATTAACCCTCTTTGGAACGAAATGGATTAAACCGACGCAGGAAACCAACCACTTCATTGATTTCCGGCTCGACACTTTCTGTTGTTTCTGTGCTGGTTTTCGTCGCGCTCTTTGCAGGAGGATGGTCATTCATGTATTCCTGCAATGTTTCGACACCCTCGACAAACCCCATATCACTGGCCATGTCGATAGCCCGCTTGCCCTCGCGGTTGGTCGCATAGGGATCACAACCATATTCGAGCATCATATTGACCAGTTCCAGGTTACCTGCCGACACCGAGGCCATCAGGGGCGTCAGACCTTCCTCCGTTTTGAGCTCAAAAGAAGACATACCTGTTTTGATAAGCGAACGGACAACGCCGACACGTTGTTTCTGAATAGCATTGAAGAGTGCGGATGCGCTGATCTGTTCTTTTGAACGCCGCTCGACCATCTTGCCATTTGGCAACAAAGTCAACGGAACCGGTTTGCCCTCAAGCGACAGCTGGTAACGGGCACATTGATCGAATATGCCTTCACAAAAATGCTGCTTCCATAATTTCAGCGAAGAATCAGCCGCGAACTGGGCATAGAGTTGACAATTTGTAGTATGAGAACACGCCATGTCACTTCACCTCCGTGAAGCGGTTGAACGGGCCTGACTCCCTTGGCCCTGGTTACCCGTCCATTAGTAATGCTATCGGCAAGCAAATAGTGAACTTTAACGCATAGAATCCGTGGTAGGAGATATCTGGAAAAGCAATAAAGGTTTTATGTGAATTGAGACTTTAGACTAGTTAGATGCCATGCTGGACTGGATCTGACGCATCGGTCTGACCCAGGGTTTCCATTGGCGCAGGGCCTCTGGAAGCTGTTCAATAGCCGCTTTGGCGGAAGCGACTGAGTTATAGGACCCGAATATTAGAACATGCCGATTATTCGTCTTGTTCAAAAAGTATCCACCCTCCCCTTCAAGCTGATACGCATAATAATTGCGCTGAATGAGATCGCTGCTTTTGCTACTGGCCAGTTGCAGGGTGTAAGTAGTCGGATCCTGCAAGCGTATCCATTGCTCAGGCCCCGGGTTCAGCACGGTTGCAGGAGCTTGTCCGGGTTGGATGGAGGAATTGTTTAACTGTAGATAGGCGGTTACCAGTCCATCGTTCGCCGCCTGCCTGAACCAGTATTCTGCCAGTTGCGGATTTTCGGCATCACCGGCGCCATTTTTATATAACAGGCCGAGATCGTATTTCGCAACCGAATCGCCCTGTTGAGCCAGGGCCTTGAGAATCTTCATGGAACGCTCATGTTCTCCACGTTGGTTTGCGGTCAAGGCTTCGTCGACACTTGCAGCCCGGACAGGCGCGTATAACAAATAACTGCAGAGAACAGAAGTAAGGAGGACCGACCAACGATTGCTACCCATACCTGCAAAATCCATTTCAGGAAATCGTGACCGCTCGCTCTGCCTGACGGAACTGATTAATGTACATAGTCAACCAGTCATGCAGCAGGAGGTTGGCCATACGTTTCTCGTCGGGATGCAGCATACCCTTGTTAGGTAATTCATAACGGGCCAGTAACCGCTCAATGCCCTGGTATCCAATGACTTCTGCCAACATGGCATCGTGATAAACCCTGACGCACATACGAAGCTCGCCAAGCATGGAGGATGATTGGGTAAATTGCTGCGATAACTGCAGTCGCTGGGTGTAAGGTCCGAAATCCGTCACCTGGATATTCATTAACTGTTGTTCATGTCTGACCTGGAAATGTCCGGCATGGCTATGCTTCAGGTCAGGAATCAGGTGACGCAAAAAACTGTAGTTCTTCTCGTAGAACCACATGGGATGATGCCGACGATGTTGCGCTATAGTATGACTCATTGGATTGATTCCGCTGATAAATATTTATCGGCCCCAAAAAATGAATCTTTAACAGAATCAGATTATCATCCAATAAGATGAATGTGTAGGTCCAGGATAGAATTTTCAGGCACGATTTTTGGTACGGTCACGAGCGAAACAGATCCATTAAGAGTGACAGGCAAATAAAAAGGGCGCTGGATTAACCGGCGCCCTTTACTTACAGCATATTACTCAGGTATCAGTTGAACTTCATGGCGGATTCGAGCCGCTCCATGTCATTGACCATTTTCCAATCACCGCCACCGGATTCGACCTTCTTTTCCCAAGAGTCGAGTCGGCTCATATATTCACGAGGATCGACATTGTCACTGGCAAGTTTAATGACGTTCAATGCTATGACATTGAACCCATCCAGTTGCAGCGGAATGTCACGGACATAACCTTCTTTGATCTCCTCTTTCATGTCAGAGAATATCAGAATGGTTTTGCTTCCGGGGCCGACCTCGTTGAGGTATTCAATCGCCTGCAACATACCGCCTGTGATATCGGTATAACGGCTGGGCTTTACTTCCTTGACAAACTTATCAATGGTTTCCCGAAAAATCCGTCGCTGAGCATTTGCCTGGCTCGGACGGGTATCAAAAGTTTGTTTGTGTACGATGTCTTTTTCACTGAAACTGCCTGTATCGATACGTGCGACAGCAAAAGTATCACCCGGTTCAAGCTCGCTCAGCACATAGTTGATAATACGCTGGGCTTCTATCAGTTGTTCGGTGTAGGTGCCGGAGGTATCCAGCAACATATATACACCATGATCGAGCGACTTGTTGTGTCGTGAACAACCACTGACAACAGTCAGCGTGACCACCAGCAACAAGGCAAACAGATTTTTGACTTTCATTATTCCCCCTTAAAATGCGGATGCAGTATCGATCTTTTTGTCTTTACCACCGCTTTTTCCTGATTCACGGTTTTTCGCCGTTAGTCGTTCAATTAACAGGGGCGCAAATATGACGAGATCATAGACATTCTCCAGAATCCTGGCAGCGTAGCGTGAGATACTGCCCAGCACCCGCAGGAACCAGGCCAGACTACGCAGCAAGCCTACGCCAATAATTCCCAATACTGTTCGTAGTGAATGAACAAAAGATTCCAGTGGAATGGCCACGAATACCAGGGCAAACGGCAGTACGAAACCCATACCCATCTGGGCCGCCGTAGTAATCCAGAGACTGGTATTTCCAACAACTTCTTCACCGCTGGTCAACATGGATGCCTGTTTCATTTCCAGGATCCATTCACGCATGTAGGCCAGTCCGGCTTCCACACTGGCAAGAGCCAACAGAATAGTGAAAGTAATCCAGATCATCCTGACCCGCATCTTGTCATTCAGCGCCCCGATGATCGGGAACAGGCGGGTGATCCGCAACGATTCCATCAGGAACAGACCCATGGCGATTTCCACCAGGATAATCACCAGCGCTGCCACATCCGAGGTCCGCATACCGAGTATTTGACTCTTGGCGCCAACCATTTCCGACATCGGCAAGGCGATAAGATTGAAGTTAATCATCGCGCCGCCTATGGCTACAGCCAGTACAAAGGCAGAGATAAAGAACTGGGTAATCGCGGAGGATGACAACATTTCCAGTGCACGGTTGGTGCGTTTCTGGATGTTTTCATATTCATCCATATGGCGGTCGATCGTGACTGAACGCTGTAGAAGGCTGTTCACATTCTTGTCGACTTTACCCAGTATCTGCTTCACATTTCGCCAGTGCGGCATCATGTTGTTCAGCAGTTGATGACGCTTGTGGCTGGATTTGCGATACTCCTCCAGCGCGCGGGTATTGGCTTTCACCAGTGACTGATGGATGTCTTCAAGGACGTTACCGACCATCGGATCGCCCTTGGTAGATGGAATCTTGGCCACGGCTTCTACAGCCTTGACCCATGCCGGCGGTTCCGGTGGCACTTCGGTACTTTCCTTGTAGTCCTCGTCAATCTTGGTAATCTCTTCGCTCAGTTGACGATGTAGTGACGGATACTCGGCCAGATCCTTGCGTACCGTGGCGTCGATGCGGTCGAATTCTCGTTCGATAATCCGTTCGGCCGCTTCCCTGCCCTGACTCAACAGTACCTCGCGATTACGCTCCACCAGACGTTTTTCTGCACGCATGATCGCAGTTGCCGTCAGTCTCATTGAGCTGTGCAGTATCTGGCCGAAGGAACGGATAGCACGATGGGCATGCGTACGTGCCGCCCACAATACAAAACTCAGGATCACGAACCAGATAAGTATGCTCAGCCATACGCTGCCGGGCACTATCATTAGCAAGTCACTCATTATTATCTCCTCACATCCAGTCGGAACACCCAGTACCGACCCCGGGCATGGTATAGGTAATCAAGATGGTAAAACCGATAAACGGATCACAGAACATTTGCCGTTATTTTAATTATCAGTCACTTAACCCAAATACTTACATATCAGTATAGAGTAGTCAGCCGATGATGCGAGCGCTCAGACACAGAGAGTAAAAAGATAAACGGCGAATTGTGAGCCATGCCCGTAATAGGCACGCCGTCTCATGCATTGGGGTTCCCTTTCGGGCGATGTTACAATTGCCGGCCATCAGCCCCGGTAGCTCAGCTGGATAGAGCATCCCCCTCCTAAGGGGAAGGTCTCAGGTTCGAATCCTGACCGGGGCGCCAATCGTCAGTGCCGGCGATGTAAGAAAGATATAAGAAAAAGGAGGCCAGTGTTAACACAGGGGACGAGACAAGATCACCGGCCTCCTGATAAAGCGAGACTTCGTAACGCAGGCCGCATTTAACCCGTACTCCAAGCGCGCGGCTTGATCATACCGGCAATTTTACAGGCCTGTTTGACGTATCCGTATGGAAACAGTTCGAACAGATGGGCCTTGGCCCGTTTCTTGTCGAAATCCTCTTCTTTCACCAGGTACTCCACCACATGCCGCACATCCGGTGCGACCTGGTGTTCAGACCAGTAACGGCGCATGAACTTGAGCACGGCCAGATAGGTTTCATCCAGCGCCAGCCCTTCTTCCTCGGCAAGCTCCCGGGCAATTCCCTCGTTCCACTGCTCGGGATCAACCAGATAGCCTTCATTATCCCGTTCCAGTTGCATCATGCTCGACATTGATGATCTCCTTCACCTGGTAGATAGACATGTAGCAAACCTTATAAGTGCCCTCTAATACAGTCAAACGATATTATTTGCACTATAATATCGATGTTTTCGATATTAAGGTGACCCTCATGGACATCGAACAGGCCAGAACGTTTCTCGCGATCACGGCCAACGGCAGCTTTCTCGAAGCGGCCAAACAGCTGCACCTGACCCAGTCGACCGTCAGTGCGCGTGTGCAACGTCTGGAACAGGAGCTTGGTTCCCGGCTGTTCATACGCAACCGCGGGGGCGCCAGCCTGACGGCAGCCGGCCGTCGTTTTATGGATTATGCCAAACGGTTGGTACTCACTGCCGACCAGGCCCGCAGCGAGGTGGGATTGCCGGAACGCTACCGGGCCAGCATTCGAATCGGGGGGCGGATCGCCCTGTGGGATGGCTACCTGCCCGAGTGGGTCGGCTGGATGCGACGTCGTTCAACAGATGTGGTAATCCACAGTGAGATCGGATTCGAGGAGGACATCATGCGCGGCCTGATCGAGGGCAGCCTGGATATCGGCCTGATGTATACCCCTACCCACAGCCCGGGTCTGATCGTGGAGGCGCTGTTCGATGAAACCCTGATTCTGGTCAGCACCCGGCCGGACGACACCGGCCCGGGGGAGGATTATGTCTATATCGAGTGGGGGCCCGGCTTCTATGCCCGGCATGCCCAGAGCTATCCCGATCTTGAGGGACCACCGCAGATTGCCAATATCGGCTGGCTCGGGGTCCAGCTGATTATGACCAACGGGGGCAGCTGCTTTCTGCCAGCGCGTATGGCGCAGCCCTTCATCCAGTCCGGGCAACTCTATCGTGTCGAAAACTCCCCCAAGTTCCGTCATCCGGCTTACATGGTGTATCCACGCAGCAGTGATCACCCGGTGCTGGAGCAAGCGCTGGACGGGTTGCGTCAACTGGCGGTCAGCCAGCAGTCCAGCGAATAAGGTCATGAAGTCTGTCAGACATAACCGATAGCGGTTTGCTGCGAAGGTTGAATCTCAATTCAGGCGATGACGAAACAACCAGCCGGCAAGAGCCAGGGTACTCACCCCAATAAGCGCCATCGGCCAATAATAGTGCAGCAAATTTACGTAGGAGTCCCCCTCGAGAAACACGCCGCGCAAAATGATCATGAAATAACGCAAGGGGTTGAGATAGGTCAACAGCTGCACTGCCTCGGGCATATTCGCGATGGGTGTGGCGAAACCGGAAAGAATGACTGCGGGTACCAGAAACAAAAAAGCACCGAGCATGCCCTGCTGCTGGGTGACCGCCAGTGATGAAATCATCAGCCCGATACCGACCGCAGATAACAGGAACAGAAACATACCAATATACAGTGCTCCAACACTGCCTCGTAAAGGGACCTCGAACCAGTAGACCGCCATCAGCAGGATGAAAGTGCCTTCAACCGTGCCAATTAAAACACCAGGGAAGGACTTGCCGATAAGAATCTCGATTGGCCGCATCGGCGTCACCAGCAATTGATCAAAGGTCCCGGCTTCACGTTCACGAGCTACAGACAGCGCGGTAACAATCGTAGTAATGACCAGCGTCAGCAGGCCAACGATGCCCGGCACGATAAACCATCGAGAAACCAGGTTACTGTTATACCACGGGCGGACTTCCAGTGATGCCGGAGGTGTTGGCCTGTTAAAGCGTTCTGCCCAGTCCAGATTGAAGTCACTGATAATCTGCCGCACATAACCGAGTGCCAGCAGTGCGGTATTGGAATTACGCCCATCGATAATCACTTGCAGTGGGGCCGAACGTCCTGAAGCCAGATCGGCAGTGAAACGTGGACCGAGATGTAACACCAGCAGGACCTTCTTGTTATCAATCAATGGTTTTATCTGCTTTTCACTTTCGAGATAACCATACAGGTGAAAGTGCTGCGAGCCTTCAAGCCGGCTAATCAGTTCACGGGACGGTGCACCCCGATCCTCGTTGTAAATTGCCAGTTGGATATCGTTCAGATCAAACGTCGCCGCATATCCAAACACCAGCAGCTGCAGAATTGGCGGTACGATCAGTACGATTCTGCTGCGCTTGTCCTTGAGTATGGCGAGCAGCTCTTTGATGGCCAGTGCCACGATACGTTGAAATGAATGCTTCAATCCAATCGCTTCCGGGTTTTGCGCCGCGCCAGGCCGAGAAAAAACAACATCATGATCAGCAAAGCCAGGCTATTGGCCAGAATTACCGGCCATATATCACCTGCCGCAAACAGCGTTTGCAAGATGGCCACAAAATAACGGGCAGGCACGATATGCGTAATAATCTGGACCGCCTGGGGCATCGAATTTATCTGGAAAATAAACCCCGACAAAATGAACGCCGGTAAAAAAGTCGCCACCAGGGCAATTTGTCCAGCCACAAACTGGTTACGTGCTATGGTGGAGATCAGTAATCCCATGCCCAGTGCTACCATCATAAACAGTGCCGAACACAGACTCAGCAACCAGAATGATCCGCGTATCGGTACCTCGAACACCCACAACGCCATGGCGACCGTCAGCAACATCCCACCCATGCCCAGCACAAAATAAGGTAATAATTTGCCTACTGTGATCTCCCAGATACGAACCGGCGTGACCATCAGAGCCTCCATTGTGCCGCGTTCCCATTCCCGGGCGACAACCATGGATGTCAACATGGCACCGGTCAGCGTCATGATCACCGCAATCAATCCCGGCACGAGA
Source organism: Thiohalophilus sp. (assembly GCA_050116795.1). GTDB lineage: Bacteria > Pseudomonadota > Gammaproteobacteria > UBA6429 > Thiohalophilaceae > Thiohalophilus. The sequence goes on along the minus strand of JASFNY010000065.1, from coordinate 48 downwards.
AAATTACGACTGCGTACCGCGGGATTGAACCAGATGCGAGGTTCGAGT
>JASFNY010000064.1:0-8277 GCA_050116795.1 Thiohalophilus sp. | reverse complement strand
AAGCGACTCGCAGCGCTCTTGTCGAGAAACCATTCCAGCTTGCCCTGAGGCGAAAGCTTCTGGACCGGATAATCCTGTTCCGTACCCCCGGAATCCAGCGCCCTGGCGACGACCGGGGCCTTGGCTTCACCGGCCACCAGCAACATGATATGACGTGCTGCGTTAAGTACCGGGTAGGTCAGAGTGACACGCCAGCTGTTGAGTTTTTCGACATAAACACTGACCACCGAACGGTCCGTGACGCCCAATGCGGAACTGTCGGGAAACAACGAGGCCACATGGCCGTCATCTCCCATACCCAACATAATCAGGTCGAAACAGGGAAAACCACCCTGCGCCTGATGGACTTTTTCAAGTTGCTGACGATACTCTGTTACCGTCTCTTCGATATCCGGTTGTACGCGAATCGGATGTATATTTGCCTCGGGAATAGGCACTGAATCGATCAACGCCAGCCTGGCCATGCGGAAATTACTGTCGGGATGATCTTCCGGTACATCACGCTCGTCACCCCAGTACAGATGGATCTTGCTCCAATCCACATCGGCGTCCCGCAATAACCGGTAAACCGGTTCCGGGGTAGAACCACCTGCCAGAGCTACGTGAAAACTATTGCGTGCGCGCAGCGATTCATGGGCCAGCTCGACCCAGCGCTGTGCTGCGGCCTGGGCCAATTCCGTCGTATCCGTGTAGACCTGGTATTGCTGTTGTGACTTCAAACAGAATTCTCCGCGTTGATTCAACCCATAAATCAACATACACTTGATAACAGGATATGCCTGTATAACTTGGCGAGTTCCTCATCTCATGTCAAGACAACCACTCCCCAATCATTCAGAAGATCCCGGCTACCAGAAAGCCCTGGACCTGCTACATGAGTGTCGCACTCGTGTCGGTTTTCTGGCCAGCCCGACCGAGAGCGATAATTATCGGCGTATCTGGTCCCGGGATGGCGTCATTCTCTCCCTTGCGGCCATCATGACGAATGAGCCGGATTTGATCGAGTCAGCCCGTGAAACACTGCATACCCTCGCCCGTTATCAGGGCCCGCATGGAGAAATACCGAGTAACGTCGACCCGGCCTCGCAGCGTGTCAGCTATGGCGGCACCACAGGACGGGTCGATGCCAGCCTTTGGTTTGTCATCGGTTGTGGTGAATACTGGAAGGCAACGCAAGATGAGGTTTTTATCCAGCAGATGGTGCCGGTCCTGGAGAAAGTCCGGTTCCTGCTCGGCGCCTGGGAATTCAATAACCGGGGATTGCTCTACATTCCACAGGCCGGCGACTGGGCTGATGAATATCTGCATTCCGGCTATGTACTGTATGATCAGCTGCTATACCTGCAGGCGCTGCGCACTCTCAGAACAATTCACAATGACCTGCAAGGCAGCGTCGACCATCCTATCAAAGAACGCATCGCCCATCTGAAGCATCTTATTCAAGCCAACTACTGGTTCCATGATGGTGATGGTGTACCGGATGATACATATCATGAGATTCTCTATCGCAAAGGAAAGGAAGCAGCCAGTGGCTGTTCCGGACGATACTGGATGCCCTTCTTCTCACCAACCGGCTATGGTTACCGTTTTGATGCATTTGCTAATATCCTGGCATCATTATTCGATGTCGCCGATGAAGAACAGGTCACTGCGGTTGATGAATTTATCCAGTCAATCACGCCCGATGAAATCTGCCTGCTGCCGGCCTTCCATCCCGTCATTCAACCTCCTGACAGGGACTGGCGGGATTTGCAGATGACCTTCTCGTATACCTTCAAAAACAAACCCTTCGAATATCATAACGGTGGCCTTTGGCCAATGCTGACAGGATTTTATGTTGCCGACCTGGCGAAACGGGGCAAAGACAAACAGGCCAGGAACTACCTGGCGGGTATTCACCAGGCCAACAGTATGGCTTGTGAGAATATTGAATGGTGTTTTCCTGAATTTATACACGGTCAAAACCTGACGCCCAGCGGCACACACCAACAGGGCTGGAGTGCAGCGGCGGCCATTATCGGTACCCACTGCCTGGAAGGCCAGGAGCTGTTTCGAATTGATCATGAATGAGACGATCCTGATTTGTACCGATCTGGATCGAACGCTGATCCCCAATGGCCATGAACCCGAATCGCCCGGTGCGCGACGACTGCTGCGACAGCTCGTAAAACGCGAAGATGTCTATCTGGCCTATGTTTCCGGCCGCGACAAAGTTCTGCTCGAAGAAGCCATCGCCGAATGGGAATTACCTGTTCCGGATTTCGCCATTGGGGACGTGGGTACCTCTATTTACGCAATAAAGGAAGATAACTGGAAACTCATGCAGGGCTGGCGGAAAGAAATCAGCCAGGACTGGAGGAATTATCGGCGGGAAGACATTGCCCGTTTTCTCGAAGACATCGATTCACTGACCCTGCAGGAACCACACAAACAAAACGACTTCAAGCTCAGTTACTACACACCGCCTGATACCGACAACGTGATTTTACAAAATGAAATACGTGAGAGACTTGCAAAGTATCCGATCGAATACAATGTCATCTGGAGCATAGATGACCTGAAAAATATCGGTCTGCTGGATATCCTGCCAAAACGTGCCAACAAACTCGAGTCAATCCGTTTTCTCATTCATCAGAACGGGTTTTCGGCAAAGAACACCGTTTTTTCCGGTGATAGCGGTAACGACCTTGAAGTCCTGACCAGTGAACTGCAGGCGACCCTGGTAAACAACGCCAGCGATAACATTAAACACCAGGCGCAAGATATGGCCAGGAGTCATGGCCACATGAATTGCCTGTATATTGCTCACGGTAATTTTCTGGGAATGAATGGAAATTATGCCGCCGGCATACTGGAAGGACTGGCACATTACATCCCTCGTACACGCGACTGGTTGGAACAATACCTGGCCTAGTCGTTAGGAATACGGATTTTATTCAGGAAATTATAGTATTCAATCGCCTCGATAATCCCGTCCGCATAACTTTTTTCACAAAAATAGATCCTCGACTTGTCATGCAACTTATCCAGTTCCTGGCTGTGATTGGCGACAACAGCTCCCAGTGTACTGCCGAGTAGCATCTCTTCATCGTTACCCGAATCACCAATCACCAGAATATGATCGAGAGGAATACCCCATTTCATAGACAGGTAACGTATGGCAAGTCCCTTTGAAGCGCGAATGGGCAACAGATCAAGATTGGTTTTTTCTGAAATAATTGCCTTGGCATGCAAGTCATGGCGTCGTAATCGACCCTTGATTTCGCGGACCGTCGGCGCCTTCTCGGGATCGAGTATATAGCTGATTTTGTGTTCTCTCTGCGAGGATTTGGGTGCCAGCTTGACTCCTGGGCAGCCTTTCATGACCCGGCGCAGGTCATTTGGTTCCCAGCGGTAAGCAAGATGCCGTTGCCAGCTTTTATCCTCGATTATACGCTTATCCTGATGGGCGTAATGAATCTCGGTACCTACCGAGGTCACCAGGATATCCGGTGTTGGCAGGTTATATCGCGTGAGAAATTCCATGGTTGATTCAAGAGTCCGACCTGTTGCCAGACCCAGCCCGATATGACCGGTACGTTTTTCCAGATATCTCAGCAGACGCTTGAGCGCTGCCGGATCCCCGAACAGCGCGTTATCGATGGCTGTAAAACCGATTCGATCAAGCGATACCAGACGTGTCTTGCCAGAGGGAACAAAAAAGGCCCGATTGACATCTTTCCTGAATTCATCGATTTTCTCAATATACGTCTGTCCGTGTCCTTCCCAGCTATAGTGTCGGTGGGATCCCTCCAGCCCCTGCTTTGACCATTTTCGCCATTGTCGGCGATCAGACAATACCTTCAGGAGCGCATCAGCGATTCCATCGCTATCCAGTGGATCAATCAGAAGCCCGTTTTCACAATTGCTTATAATCTCATTCGGCCCACCATCATTAGTTGCAACGATAGGCAGTCCGCTGGCAGCCGCCTCGATCAGAGTCAAACCAAAGGGTTCGGTCAATGCCGGATTAATGAATAGACCATGAGTCTGTGTGGCAAGCCGGTACAGATCCGGGACATCACTGCCTTTATGATGCTTTGGATAAGCGACTTTTCCGTAAAGATCGAATTTATCTATCAGGAGTAATATTTCTTTGAGGACTTCCCTCGGCCCCTTCTCCATATGCGCAATATCATCACGGTTGCCGGCAACAATAACCAGGTTGCCTTTTTTTTGCAGAGCCTTCGATTCGCCGTAGGCCTGGATAAGGGTTGTGATATTTTTGCGTTCATCCGCCCGGGACAGGGCGAGAATCATGGGTTTGTCAGGTTTTTGCAGGAATCTTTCCAGGTCGCGAAAAATACGCGGTGGCGGATCATCTTTTTCAGGGGGTTTGAAGCGACTGATATCTACCCCTGGGGGAATCACCTCCATTCGCGACGGATGATAGTTATCATACTTGGCATACTGTTCTTCGACTTCCTGATGGGTGCTGGCTACGATCATTGCCGCGGTCCCCAGAGCAATTTCCTCTGCTTCAATGCGCTGACTGATATTATATTGTGATTCGATTTTATCTTTCTTGATTCCCTTGCTCTGAAGCTGGCGTTGCTTTTCCTTTCCTAGCGAGTGCCCCGTAAATATCATCGGTGCACCAAGTAATCCGGCTACACGGGCGGCGACCAACCCCGCATCAGCGTAATGACCATGAACGAAGTCCGGGACTGTGCCGACAGAACTGATATGTAGCATAGCGTGGTCGATAAACTCATCGAGATAAGGCCAGAGTACTTCCTTGCGAAGATAGCGTCGTGGTCCACAACGCAAGCGAACGAGATTGGCCTTGCGAGAAAGTTTCTCAGTCGGTCGGGAATAGTCATCGGAGACTTTCGGATCTTCAACCAGACGGGTCAGCAGATCTACCCGGGCAACATCTTCTCTGCTGGCCAATGCCTTGGCTAATTCCACAACATACAGGGTCTGTCCACCGGTATCAGCGTCACGTCCCAATTCCAGGTTTTTGGCGCGTATCAAACCATGAACGCTAATCAGTACAATATAAAGCCTGTCAGAACTGCCGTTTGTCTTCATAAATTCCATAAATTACGATATTGACGATAAAATTCCTTGTCCTGGCTGACTGCACCACGCAACTGGCAAATCGCGGCAGCAAAGGCCACGGCGCGCTCGAGGATCAACTCTTCCGGCCAGCCTTTGAGTATCCCCGTTAACCAGACCGAACTGAAACCGTCACCTGCACCAACTGTGTCCACGAGACGTTTGATTTTCGCAGGAGCAACATGCCGGGTATTTTCCGCGGTAATCAGGCTTGCCCCTTTTGCTCCCCGTGTAATGATGATGGCCTCCAGATTATATTGTTTGAGCATATCACGGGCACTTTGTTCAACCTCTTGATCATTCTCAATCGATTTGCCGGTAATTTCCTGAAGTTCAGAATCATTAATCTTGAGCCAGTTTATGCCCTGAATTAGCTCTTCGAGCTGACTTTTGCCCCACCATGGCGCACGAAGATTGATATCCACGAAAATTGAAGGAGCTGCTTTTCGCAATAAACGCAGACTGTCGGCCGATTTCGGCATGCGATAAATCAACGAGCCATGATACAGTGTGCCGTAAGACTGGTTGTTGTACAGTTTCTCGAGCCCGGTCGCAGGGATATGATCAAAGGCAACATCAGGCAGGATGTCGAATTCCGGTTGGCCATCCTGCAAGGTGATTTTAACCTGCCCGGTTTCAGCATCAGGATCCTGGGTTACTGCGTAGGTATCCATCCCCCAGTCGTCCATTTTATTCAGAATTTGGTCTCCCAGCTTGTCCTGCCCCACCCGGCTGACAAACAGCGGTTCCAGGCCAAACCCCTGTAAATGCCAGGCGACATTAAACGGAGCGCCGCCCAGTACGGCGGTCCCGTCGGGAAAAATATCGAACAATACCTCGCCGTAGATTACCGGTCGCATTGACTAAACCACCTCGTCAGTGATGTGTGGTGAGATATCTTCGAATAATAACTGCATTTGCACGAACAATTATGACCATCCTTTTCAAACAGACTGCTTGTGGCATAATATTTGTAGGAAGATTGCGATGATATTCTATCTCGCTATAATCATGGATCAAACAGCCTAACCAACCAGGGCGACAATAAAGCATGTCCGTAGAACAAATCATAGAACGTGCATACGAGATTCTCAATCTCTCGATCATGCAATATCGGGGCAAAGAGATCGGCACCGTTGCTGCGCTCAAGCAAACGAATCTGGCAGCAGCCAACTACGAAGAATGCTTTATCCGTGACTTTATCCCCTCGGCTCTCGTTTTCCTGGCTGACGGTAAGACAGATATTGTAAAAAACTTTCTCGAAGCGGCTCTGGAGCTGCGAACCAGCGAAAGGACCATCGCGGGCCACGAAATCCAGCCTGGTGTAATGCCTGCCAGTTTCACTGTGACCACAGACTTCGACGGCAACGAACAACTCCAGGCTGACTTTGGCGAAAAAGCTATTGGTCGTGTGGCCCCGGTAGATTCCATGATGTGGTGGATGATTCTATTGTTCATCTATACGCGCAGCACAGGAGACGAGGAACTGGCCAAGCGGCCTGAATTCCAGCAAGCAATGCGGCAAATCCTGCATTTGTGTCTCAAGGATACATTTGAAGTCACACCTGCCCTTCTCGTACCCGATGCCTGCAGCATGATCGATCGACGCATGGGAATTTACGGACACCCCCTCGAAATTCAGGCCCTGTTCTATGGAGTACTGCGAATTATCCATTCGTTGCTGGTGGAGAAGGAACCTGATGGTGACAGCTCCATGATCGATACCGCGATGACCCGTGAGCAGGCTCTGCAAAGCTACGTCCGGCTGTTTTACTGGCTCGATCTGCCTCGTCTGAACGAAATTCATCGCTACACAACTGAAGAGTTCGGACAGGACAGTGTCAATGTTCTTAACGTCTATCCCGAATCCATTCCCGACTGGGTAATCGAATGGATACCCAACGATTGTGGTTATCTGGTTGGCAACGTCGGTGTCGGACGTATTGATTTTCGCTACTTCTCTCTCGGTAACATGCTGGCAATCATGTTTGGACTTGCTTCGAGGGAACAATCAGAACGCATCATTCGCCTGCATGAATTGCGCTGGCCGGACCTGGTTGGTGCAATGCCACTGAAGATTATCTATCCTGCTATGGAAGGACTGGAGTGGCAGGTCAGAACCGGCAGTGACCCGAAAAATGCAGCCTGGTCATATCAAAACGGTGGTAACTGGCCGGTACTCCTGTGGCCGTTTGTCGCTGCGGCACTGAAAACGGGCCGGGGCGATCTTGCCGAGCGGGCCTTCCAGATCGCTATGAACAAACTGCCTCTGGATGATTGGCCGGAATATTACGATGGTAAGTCCGGGCGCCTGATAGGACGACGCTCCAACAAGCACCAGGTCTGGACCGCTGCTTCGCTGATTGTCTCCTACAAGATGCTGGAAAACCCCGATCTGCTGGATTTATTTCCGCATTGAACCCGGCCCGGGAATTTTTATCCAGAATATCTCCATACAAAGACAGCGCATTCTGTATAGTTTATAATACAGGCGCTTCCTGATACCCACGAACCAAACCATGTCTGACGAACCTGTCGAGCTCAACGCCGAAGAATTGCGCCAGAAACTCAACCTGGAAACCGGCAAACTCTCCTGGGAAGAACTGCAACGTTTTTTTGCACGTGGTGTAGTGGTGGTCGCCGGACCGGAACTGGATCTGATCGAGGTAGCTGTGGCATTTACTGAAGACAAAAAGCAGCGAATCGAGCAATGGATAGAAAATGATCAGCTTGCACGTGCAAACGATGAACATGCGCTGCAGTGGCAAGCCCGAAACACGGTATTCTGGAGCGTCGTGGTCGCGCCCTGGGTTATCGTCCAGGAAATCTCGGAACCCTGATCGAAACCGAATTTACACCTGGAGCGTAATTTGTCCTTGCAGCTCCTGTTTGACAAGTCTGATGACTTCTTCTTGTTTCTCGATATCATATTTTTTTGCCGGAACCCGGCCCCAGACCGGTGCGGGCCATGCCGGGTCTCCCCGATAACGCACAATATGATGTATATGTAACTGGGGTACGACATTACCCAGTGCCGCGATATTAAGTTTATCCCCCTTGAATGCGCGCATCATGGCCCGTCCGAGGATGACAGACTCTTGCATCAATTGCTGCTGATCGGTCTCGTCCAATTCATAGATCTCTGAAATGTCGTCTCTGTCCGGAACAAGAATAAAC
>JASFNY010000063.1:0-8308 GCA_050116795.1 Thiohalophilus sp. | reverse complement strand
AGGGGCCGAGCTCGAATTCCGCGAGTCCGCACTCACGGCCGTGGCCCACAAGGCCATGGAACGCAAGACCGGTGCACGTGGACTGCGCTCCATTCTGGAGCATGTCCTGCTGGATACCATGTATGATCTTCCGTCGATGGAAGACCTGCAAAAAGTGGTCATTGATGAGTCGGTCATCAACCAGGAGGGCGACCCGCTATTCATTTACGAGAGCTCGGACTCCCGGGCGGCATCGGCGGAAGAGTGAAACGATTAAGGGGTACTTCGATACCCCTTAATTTTTACGGGCATGGGGAAAAAATCCCGGTGGCCGTTGAATTCCCAAGTACCGGGCCCCAGATTATTCTCTAACGGTCCCAGAGGCCACATAAATAAAGAGATACCATTATGTCAGATATGATTGAAGAGCCCTTGACCGAAATACCGGTACTGCCGCTGAGGGATGTGGTGGTCTACCCCCATATGGTCATTCCGCTGTTCGTTGGTCGGGAAAAATCGATCAATGCCCTGGAAGCGGCCATGGATGACAACAAACAGATTTTGCTGGTAGCACAGAAGAGTGCTGCCGAGGACGATCCCAAGGCCGACGACATGTACCGCATCGGTACCGTAGCCAGCATTCTGCAACTGCTCAAACTGCCCGACGGGACCGTAAAGGTGCTGGTCGAAGGCGGCAAGCGCGCCAAGATTCTCAACTTCACCGAAACCGAGGCAGAGTATTTCACTGCCCAGACCAAGTCGCAGGAAGAAGAGACCGTTGATGATCGCGAAGCCGAAGTTCTGGTGCGTTCCCTGACCACCCAGTTCGATCAGTACGTCAAGCTGAACAAGAAAGTGCCGCCGGAGATTCTGACTTCACTATCCAGTATTGATGATCCCAGTCGCCTGGTAGATACCATTGCGGCACACATGTCATTGAAGATCGAAGAGAAGCAGAAGATTCTCGAAAATTTCTCACTGCGTGATCGGGTCGAGCAACTGATGGGCCTGATGGAATCCGAGATCGATCTGCTGCAGGTTGAAAAGCGCATTCGTGGTCGCGTTAAGCGCCAGATGGAAAAAAGCCAGCGTGAGTATTACCTGAATGAACAGATGAAGGCCATCCAGAAGGAACTGGGTGAGATGGAAGACGTGCCCAACGAAATCGAGGATCTGGAAAAGAAAATCGAAGAAGCCGGTATGTCCAAGGAAGCCAAGACCAAGGCCAATGCCGAGCTGAACAAGCTTAAAATGATGTCACCCATGTCAGCCGAAGCCACCGTAGTGCGCAACTACCTTGACTGGCTGGTTGGTGTGCCGTGGAAGAAGCGCAGCAAGGTACGCAATGATCTGTCCAAGGCCGAAGAAGTACTGGACGAGGATCACTATGGCCTGGAGAAGGTCAAGGAACGGATTCTCGAGTACCTGGCCGTGCAAAAACGGATGAAGAAGATGAAGGGCCCGATCCTTTGCCTGGTGGGTCCCCCGGGTGTGGGCAAGACCTCTATCGGCAAATCGCTGGCCCGCGCGACCAACCGCAAGTTCATTCGCATGGCCCTGGGCGGTGTGCGTGACGAGGCGGAAATCCGCGGTCATCGCCGGACTTATATTGGCTCCATGCCGGGCAAGGTCATCCAGAACCTGTACAAGATCGAGACCCGAAACCCGCTGTTTTTGCTCGACGAGATCGACAAGATGGCGATGGATTTCCGTGGCGATCCGGCCTCGGCCTTGCTCGAGGTGCTGGACCCGGAACAGAACCACACCTTCAACGATCATTACCTGGAGGTCGACTTCGACCTGTCTGACATCATGTTCGTAGCTACCTCCAACACCATGAACATTCCGGCCCCGTTGCTGGATCGTATGGAGGTCATTCGCCTGTCGGGTTATACCGAAGACGAGAAGATCAACATCGCGCTCAAATACCTGGTAACCAAACAGATCAAGGCCAACGGACTCAAGGAAGGCGAGATCGAGATTACCGAAGAAGCGGTACGCGATATCGTGCGTTACTACACCCGGGAAGCCGGCGTGCGTAACCTGGAACGTGAAATTGCCAAGATCTGCCGCAAGGTGGTCAAGGAGGTTCTCACCGAGCCCACCGAGGAAACTATGGTGGTCAATGCCGAGAACCTGGAGAAATACCTGGGCGTCAAGCGCTTCCGCTTCGGCCTGGCCGACGAACAGGACCGCGTCGGTCACGTGACCGGCCTCGCCTGGACCGAGGTGGGTGGCGAATTGTTGACCATCGAAACCGCGGTCATGCCGGGCAAGGGCAAACACAACGTTACCGGCCAACTGGGTGACGTGATGAAAGAATCCATCCAGGCCGCCCTGTCGGTGGTACGCAGCCGGGCCAACGTGCTGGGTATTGATCCCGAGGTGTTCGAGAAGAAGGATATCCACGTGCATGTGCCGGAAGGCGCCATCCCCAAAGATGGCCCGAGCGCCGGCATCGGGATGTGCACTGCGCTGGTCTCCGCTCTGACCGGAATTCCGGTGCGGGCAGACGTCGCCATGACCGGGGAAATCACCCTGCGTGGTGAGGTACTTCCTATCGGTGGCCTCAAGGAGAAACTACTCGCGGCCCATCGCGGCGGTATCAAGACGGTGCTGATTCCGCACGAAAATGAACGGGATCTGACCGAAATTCCGGAGAACATCAAGGAGAATCTCGATATTCGCACAGTCCGCTGGATCGACGAGGTGCTTGAAGTTGCACTGACCCGTCAACCGGAGCCGCTCGAAGAGCCCAAGGGTGAACAGAAGTCAGAGGTGGTCAAAAACGGCGACCAGCCGGATTCTTCAGGCACGCTGCGACCGCATTAAGTCCGCAGGGGTGCGGATATTAGCAGTCTTGTCAAGGTTTTTATTGTGGATAAAACAAATTAAACCGGGAATGTTTCCTTGACCCGCTGCCGCTCACGTTGGTATAAAAATTTTCAAATAATATCCAGTACAACCGCCGGTAACACACTGGCGGTATTTTCTTACCTAAGACAACATCGAAAATAAGGGGGATCCCTAAGTGAATAAATCCGAACTGATCGATGCAGTTGCCGAAGGCGCCGACATTTCTAAAGCCGCCGCGACCCGCGCTGTTGATACCATGTTTGACAGCATTACCAATACCCTGAAGTCAGGTAGCCAGGTAACTCTGGTAGGCTTCGGAACATTTACCGTCAAAGATCGTGCTGCCCGTACTGGTCGCAACCCGCGCACCGGTGAACCTATCCAGATTGCTGCCTCCAAAGTTCCTGGATTTAAGGCTGGAAAAGCGCTGAAAGATGCCGTAAACTAGCGCGCCTTCCTGAGGGGTGGTTAGCTCAGCTGGGAGAGCATCGCCCTTACAAGGCGAGGGTCGCAGGTTCGATCCCTGCACCACCCACCAGTCCGGACCGGTAGTTCAGCTGGTTAGAATGCCGGCCTGTCACGCCGGAGGTCGCGGGTTCGAGTCCCGTCCGGTCCGCCACACGCTGAATAAAGGGCGAGCTTTAATGAGCTCGCCCTTTTTTCTTGTACGAATAAAGTTAAAATAGGCGCTTCGCCAACAACCGAACTTGTTTTCTCATGCTGCAACTGATTCGTGAACGTTCCAAGGGACTCCTGGTCTGGACCATCGTCGGGTTGATAATCATTACCTTCGCCTTGTTCGGGTTGAGCAGTTATCTCAGCGGAGGCGGGAAAGCGAGTAGTATCGCGCAAGTCAATGATACGGAAATCAGCCAGAACGAGTTACTGCGTGCGCAACGCAATTACCTGGAGCGCCTGCAGCAAATTCAAGGGGAGCAGTTTGATGCTTCCCTGTTTGATAACAAAGAAGTCAAACGCCAGGTGCTTCAGGGGTTGATTCGTCGTGAATTGATTCAGCAACACATCAAAGAAGTGGGTTATCAGCCTTCTCCCGAGCAAGTGATCAATTTGATACACCGGTACCCGGTTTTCCAGGTAGACGGTAAATTCTCCCGTGAACGTTACAAGACATTGTTGCGCCAGGAGGGTATAGCCCCTGAACAGTTTGAACGAGACATGGCCAGTGATATTGCCTCGGATCAATTAAGCAGAGGCATTGCCGGGAGTGCTTTTGTCACCGATGCGGAACTGAAACGTTACCTCGATCTCAAGTACCAGCAGCGTCAAATCGGTTACCTTGTCCTCAAACTAGATCGTTTCCTGGACAAGGCCCAGCCCGAACAGAGCCAGATCGAACAATATTACCAGGACAACCGCGATCGGTTTATGACCCCGGAACAAGTCAGTATCGATTATATCGATCTGGATTTGAAAAAGTTATCCAAACAGTACGAAGTCAGCCAACAGGAAGTCGAGGAATATTACGCGGCTCACCGTAACAATTTTATCGATCAGCCCGAACGCCACGAGGTAAGTCATATCCTGATCGCAGTCAATGCCGAACGCACTCAGGAACAGGCACTGGCGCTGGCCCAGGAACTGGCCAAAAAACTCGATCAGGGCGCCGACTTTTCCAAGCTGGCCAGGGAATATTCGGACGATCCCGGTTCGGCTCCGCAGGGCGGAAAGCTGGGACCTGTTCAACCCGGTACCTTCGTTCCCGAGTTTGAAAGCGCGGCATTAGCACTGAAACAGGGAGCAATCAGCAAACCTGTCAAAACACAGTTTGGTTATCACCTGATTCGTGCTGACGTCGTGAAGCCTGCAACAATTAAACCGCTGGCAAAAGTTGAAGAGCAGATCCGCCAGGAGTTGCGCATGCATCAGGCCGAACAGGAATTTTATGAAAAGGTCGATGCACTGAGCCGCTACAGCTATGAAATGCCGGACTCTTTGCAGGGCGTGGCAGAACAGGTAGGACTCAAGGTCGAACAGAGTTCAATGTTCACACGACAGGGCGGCAAGGGCCTGACATCTGAACCCAAGGTGGTTAATGCTGCATTCAGCGAAGATGTGCTTAAGACAGGGCGTAACAGCGAGGTGCTGGAACTGAGTGATACCCGATACCTGGTATTGCGTATCAACCAACATGAGCCCGCCCGCGCCCGTCCATTGGAAGAAGTCAAACAAGAGATCGTGCTGAGGTTGAAGCAGCAACAGGCCCAGCAACTGGCGATCAAGAGCGCCGAAGAAATCAAATCAGCCCTGTCAAAAGGCGAACCGGCAGCCAGGGTCGCGGCAGAGTACAAGGTTGATTGGCAGAACCCCGGCTTCATAGAGCGCCGTCCCGGGAAGGATGAAAAGCTGGACATCAGGATACGTCGCACGGCCTTTGCGATGCCCGTTCCGAAAGCAGGAGAGTTGACCACGGCTCTGACACCATTGTCTGACGGCAATGTTGCAGTAATCAGTCTGCAATCGGTAAAACCTGGAGAATTACCCAGCGGCCAGCAATTGGAACGTGAACGCCAGCAGCTAAGTAATGCCTATGGCCAGAGTGAATACGAAGCGCTGCTTGAAGATCTGCGTGACAAGGCCGAGATTCGGATTAGCGACGAGTTTTCGAACGAACAATCATAACCTCCGCCTGCTTAAATCCGCAGTGGAGCGATAACAAAGCTAATAAACGGACAGCAGGTGATGCCGAAACTCAAACTCCACTGGCAAATTCTTATCGCCCTGGTGCTGGCTGTACTTATCGGTGCCTGGGCTGGCCAGGAAGGCACGTTATTTGGCTTGCGGCTCTATAGCGTATTTGATTTCGTCGGCAGCCTGTTCCTCAATGCACTGAAGATGATTATTGTGCCGTTGATCGTTTCCTCGATCATCGTCGGTATTGCCGGAATCGGCGGCGGGAAGGGTCTGGCCCGGCTGGGCGGCAAGACCATCCTCTATTACATGCTCACCAGCCTGATCGCCATTCTGATCGGCCTGTTCTTCGTCAATCTTCTCACGCCGGGGATCATCGATGGTCAACCCGCCAGCCAGGTGCTAGGCCTCAGTCAACAGCAGGCCGACATTGCCCAAGAAGCGGTGGGTGAACGTGGTATCAGTGATATCGCCGGTGTGTTTCTGAGTATGGTCCCGCCGAATATCGTCATGGCAGCCGCCAACGGCCAGATGCTGGGGCTGATTTTCTTTAGCCTGCTGTTCGGGTTTTTCCTGGCTAGGATCGAAGAGGACTATGCTGAGGCCCAGTACAACTTCTGGAACGGCATGTTCAACATCATGATGTCGATTACCGACCTGATCATGAAGTTTGCTCCGCTAGGTGTCTTTGCCCTGGTCGCCAAAGTGGTGGCCGGAATGGAACTGGATAAACTGGGTGAACTGGCTCAAAGCCTGGGAATCTTTTCGGCGGCAGTCCTGTTGGCCCTGTTCACCCATACCTTTGTTGTTCTGCCACTGTTACTCAAGTTTGTTGGCCGGGTCAGCCCACGAAACCATTACCGGGCCATGGCGCCGGCCATGCTGACGGCATTCTCCACGGCTTCTTCAGCGGCGACGTTACCACTCACCATGGAATGCGTGGAGAAAAACGCCGGAGTATCCAACCGTACCAGCAGTGTGGTTCTGCCACTGGGTGCCACGATCAATATGGATGGCACTGCGCTGTACGAGTGTGTTGCGGCCATCTTTATCGCACAGGCCTATGGACTGGAGCTGAGTTTCGTTACCCAGTTTACGATTGTCCTGGTCGCCCTGCTGACCTCGATTGGCGTGGCCGGCATTCCGGCTGCCAGCCTGGTGGCCATTGCAATAATACTCGGCACCATTGGTCTGCCCCTGGAAGCACTGGGATTGATCCTGGCCGTGGACCGCATTCTGGATATGTTCCGCACCTCGGTGAATGTTTTCAGTGATTCCTGCGGTGCGGTGATTATCGCCAGAAGCGAAGGTGAGGAAAATATTCTGCTGGATGAGCCGCGCCAGACGACGGCATGATCTGTATATGAAACAGCCGCGGATTGAGGGGCGGTTGAGTAAATAAAAAAAGCGGGCCGTAGCCCGCTTTTGTGTTTTATAACTGGTTTGGTTATATCAGCGTGCGGTTATTCACTATCAAGCGGCCGCATACCGATGGTGCTGTAACCCGAGTCGACATAGGTCACCTCGCCGGTAATACCCGCAGCCAGATCGGAGCAGAGGAAGGCTGCGGCATTACCGACATCCTCGATAGTGACATTGCGACGCAGCGGGGCGGTTTTTTCCACCTCGGTCAGCATTTTCTTGAAGTTGCCGATGCCGGCGGCGGCCAGGGTCTTGATCGGGCCGGCGGAAATGGCATTGACGCGAATGCCGTCCGGTCCCAGGCTCTGGGCCATATAACGCACGTTGGCTTCCAGGCTGGCCTTGGCCAGGCCCATCACGTTGTAATTCGGCATGGCGCGTATCGCACCCAGATAACTGAGAGTCAGCAGGGCGCCGTCACGGCCTTCCATCATGTTGCGCCCGGCCTTGGCCAGGGCGGCGAAACTGTAGGAGCTGATTTCGTGGGCTGTGCGGAAGCCGTCGCGGGTGACAGCATCCAGGTAATCTCCCTCCAGCTCGTTGCGTGGCGCGTAGGCCACCGAGTGGACGATGATATCCAGGCTGTCCCAGTAATTATCGAGTTGATCGAAAACCTGACTGATCTCCTCGTCACTGCTGACGTCACACGGCACGATAATTTCCGAATCGAGCTCGGCGGCCATTTTGGCCACCCGGTCTTCCAGCTTGTCATTCTGATAGGTGAAGGCCAGTTCAGCACCTTCACGATGCATGGCTTGTGCGATACCCCATGCGATGGAGCGGTTGCTGGCGAGGCCGACAATCAGCGCACGTTTACCTTGCAAAAATCCCATTACATAACACCCTTTTTTCGTTATGGCGCTTGAATTCAGGTTGATTCCGGCAGTCTCGGCCGGCCACCCGTTGATGAGCGGTTAAAATACCGCAATTCACCCGTGGCGAAAAGAGGAAATTGCGCTCCTGTGACACTGTCTTTATTATCTGAATATTGCGATTGTGTCGCAGCCGGTTGCACTGACTGTGACCGGGCAAAATAATTACAAGTGAGGAGTGCGACTGATTATGCTGTGGTTGCGGGCGGCAGTCGTAAAACACAAATCATCAATTGGCATGTCCTGTCGGAGTTCTGGCAGCTATGTCTTACTGATGTTGTTGACGGTACTGCTGACCGGTTGCGATGGATTGTGGAATAATCCCTATCCGGATACCGAATCGGACGCCAATATTCTCTACAGTTCGTTCAGTGAGCGCCCCAAGCACCTCGATCCGATCAAATCCTACAGTGCCAATGAGTACCAGTTCATCGGCCAGATCTACGAACCTCCGTTGCAGTATCACTTTCTGAAACGGCCCTATCAGCTGGAACCGTTGACCGCCAGCGAGATGCCGCAAGTCATCTACC
>JASFNY010000062.1:0-8333 GCA_050116795.1 Thiohalophilus sp. | reverse complement strand
ACTATGCCGGTGAGCCGCCGCAATGGGCGAATGACATCGAGGTGAGTTGTTCCTCCTGATTTGGTTTCATTCCGCTCAATGATCCCTCATTGTCTGTTCGAGGGCTTTTCAACCCCCTTTGGGCTACGCCGCGTCTCGCAGGCAAAATCCGAATCAAGCGAGCCCCTTGTTCGAGCAAGATTTGCTAGCCGAAATAACATGCAGGCGCAGCAAATCAGCGAGTTGGGCGAGCGCGGATTTTGGCGAGAAACGCGGGGAGCCGAATAACATAAGGCCGTGGCCCCAGGGGAGAGCTTCTTTGGGTACTTTCTTGTCGATACAAGAAAGTACCTCGCCGCGCGGGCGCGAGAGCCCGCTTCAAATCTTCAGCTGAGAAGCCACAAGCTTAATAATTATGAAAAAGAAACGAAAAGAGACCGGTTGCCGGCATTGGCCGGCAAACCAAAAGAATTATTGTGCTGCCCCGCAGGATCCACACGCGCCGCTGCCTCCAACACTCTGGAATACGTTGTTGAAGACAAAAGAAGGGCTGGGACCGTCTTCGGTAAAGTCGATTTCACATCCCTTCAGATAGTTCAGGGCAATGGCATCCACCACGACCTTGAAGCCATTGCAGTCCAGGGCCTTGTCGCGTGGTTCGAGGTATTCGGCATAGGTCATGCCGTAGGTCATACCGCTACAACCACCTCCGGTCACAAAAATGCGGATGCCTTCAATAGCATCATCCGCGTTTTGCATGATGGCCTGTAGCTGTTCAGCAGCCTTGTCACTGATACGGATCTCCTGTTCCCTGATCTCCGGTTGAAAAGCCACTGCCTGACTCATGCTTTGTACCTCTTGTTCAAGCGGCCTTGCGAGGCCGGAATGAATTGCCGATAATAAACGAGTAATTTGGTAAACATTTTAGCATACTCGCCCGCTGGCACCATATACCGTTGTAAACTGTTCCCGGAGTACTTATATGACCCACATGGTTTTCTGTCAGGTTCTCAAACGTGAGGCTCCTGCGCTGGAAGAGGCGCCGTACCCGGGGGAACTCGGTCAGCGAATCGTGGAAAACGTGTCTGCAGAAGGCTGGCACCAGTGGTTGGAACGACTGACCACCATCATCAATGAAAACCGCTTGAGTACGGCCGATCCCCGTAACCTCGATATCATCGAAGAACACATGGTCGGCTTCCTGTTTGGCGAAGGTCAACAAGGCAGACTGCCGGAAGGCTTTGTTCCCCGGCAATCGAACCGCTAGGTCTTGCATGAAATTTTGCAGCGAGTGTGGTCATACCGTCAGTGAACGGGTCCCCGCAGGGGACAACCGTCTGCGCTTTGTTTGCGATGAATGCCAGACCGTCCATTATCGCAATCCCAATATAGTCGCCGGGACCTTACCCGTATGGGAAGACAAAATCTTGCTATGCAAACGGGCGATCGAACCGCGCTATGGAACGTGGACCCTTCCGGCAGGCTTCATGGAGCTGGGCGAAACCATGGAACAGGCCGCACTGCGTGAGTCCGAGGAAGAAGCCTGTGCCAATGTACAAATCGACGATATCTATACCCTGATCAGTCTGCCGCACGTTAACCAGGTCTATGTCATGTACCGTGCGCAACTGTTGGATCTGAATTTCCGCGCAGGAGAAGAGAGCCTCGAGGTTCGTCTGTTCACAGAACAGGAGATACCCTGGGAAAAACTGGCTTTTCGAACGATACACTACACGCTGGAAAAATTTTTCGCTGATCGCAGGCAAGGCCATTTCCCGGTCTACACTCACACCATTACCGCAAATAATCGCTCCCCGGCCGAATAATCAGGAACCGGTACGCTTGTGCCACTTGATCCGTGACAACAACCATTCTCCCTGGTTTCGATGCCAACGCATACTGACGGCATAAAGGTTACCCTGTTCCGGTAGCAGCGTCTTGCCACCCATGACAAGCGCATCAAGGGTCACATCAGCCTGCTCCCCCTTAACCCGAATACTCTGGTTGGTGATCAGTATCTCGATGCGGGGATAACGGCGAAACTGGTAAAACATTACTCCCTGGACCTGTTTGCGTTGCATTCCGTTCTCGGTACGAAAATCCTCGGCCAGATTATCGAGTACCGACCCACTGCTTTTATCCTCGATGCCCTGCTCGATTGCGGTGATGGCCCGGGAGATCCGGTCGGCATCATCTTCTTCACTGCAGGCGGTCAGGCACAGAGCGGCCAGGCCAACTGCAACGTATAAAATTGTGACTTGCATCATTACAACCTCTGCCAGATCGTCTATTTTGGGCTCAGCCCCGGCCGCTTGCTGCCGATAAACTCAGTAGATTCCATAACTAAAAATAAAGTCAAACTTACCCACAATGGCCATTTCATTACCGCAACGATTCCGCCTGAAACGTCTCCGTCCTGACGTCGGGGGCAGTTCCCGCCGCGCGCTGGACTCCCTGGCCAGCCGGAAACCACTTGTCTACCGGGGGCTGGTCACCCTGTTCGCCCTGGCCGGGTACCTCCTGCTCGCCCTGTTTCCGTTGATAGCCCTTAGCGGACTGCTCGGTTTACCCGGGCAGTTGCAGACGATACAGGGATGGCAGGATGGTCTGTGGTTTGGACTGAATGTTTTGATCCTCCTGATCGCGGCAGCCCTGAGCATCCCGCTGTTCCAGATTCGCTTTGCCTCGCCGAAAGGGATGGAAATCAACCCGCAAAATGCCCCGAAACTCTCTCAGGAGATCGAACAACTGCGCCAGGATTTCAAAAATCCAGGCATTCATAGCGTTATTCTGAGCGAAGGATTCGGCGTGCATGTCGTCAGCACTCCACGATTCAGGCTGCCGCTTTTATACAGAAATACGCTGGTCATCGGGCTTGAATCCCTGCTGAGTTTGCCACCGGACCAGTTCAGATCCTTGCTCGCACGGCGCGTGGGCCAACTCTCGGGAATGCATCACCGCTTTATCAACTGGCTGGCCAGGCTACGCAGAATCTGGCCGCTGTATCATCAGGCGTTCAGACTACTGCACGGACCACTTAGCTGGCCCCTGAGATGGCTATTTGCCCTGTATGCCCCGTTTTATTCAGCTTTGAGTTTTTATGTCGCTCGCCAGGATGAACTGGAAGCGGATCGCTACGCACTGGATATTGCGAATGATGCCGAGCTGGCCGGCCTGTTTTCACAGCTGATTATCACTGAAACATTCCTTAAACACCGATTCTGGCCAAAGATCACGCAACTGGCTCAACGCAGCGGCACACCGGAACATTTACCCTATGCAAGCCTGACCGCGGTTCTGCGACGCGGTATGAGCCGCGATGATATACAAAACTGGATCAAGACGGCTTTCGAAACCCAATCAGATACTCACAACCCCGCACCCCTGCTTCGGCAGCGACTGGAAAATATCGGCCATAACAAACCTACCCCGCCACGCGCCTTGCACGAAACGGCCGCCGATCACTACTTCGATTCAGGCGTGATGCAGAAGATCATCGCCAAGTTTGATCAGCACTGGCTGGCCAGGCGTAAATAACCAGCCATGCGCTGACGGCTTGCTGCGCACAGAAGCATGTCTGGAAAGGATTCGCATCTGGCATGCGGAATGCCGGAAGCAAAGGTCAGTTATGCGATGTGGATATGAACTGCTGTAATGGTGGCTGATGGGACTGGAGAAACCAGCGGTCCATGACAACCTTGCGGGTGAACCAGTGGGTCTGCATCAGGCGACTGGCGAGAACCTGCTTGATCCCCAGGGGTAACCGTTCCAGCAAGGATGGCGCAGGCTGGCGTTCGCCAAAACGTTGCTCAAGGATCTGCTGGTAACTCTGTAACTTCTTCTGCGAGAAATCACCGGCCGCTTCACGTATGACTCTGGCCGCCAGCAATGCCGATTCAACCGCCGGTCGAATACCCTCGCCACTTTGCGGATAAGCAAGACCGGCAGCGTCACCGATTATTAGTACTCGATCGGCCACCACCTTGCGCAAAGCATGCGGGTACAGCAGATAAGCATGTCCCTGAAACTTGTCGGTAATGTCAAAGTCGATACGCCCCGAGGAACGCAAGAACTCGCAAAAGGCGCGTACGTGCTCTGACAAACGATGATTCTCTTCCCGTCCCAGGCCGACATTCAGGTAATCTCCCTTGCGAAAGATCCAGCCATAACCTGTTAAATCGGGAGTGAAGAACAGCTCGGGTACTTCCGGCTCGGCATGGCAACCGGCCTTCTGGGCCTCGTTCATCTTGAATTCGATTTCCTGGGCCGCCACGACCTGCTCGCTACTACCCAGCTTGGCACCAATCTGACGGGCCACCGGACAGAAATGCCCGCCGGCACCCACTACGAGACGGGCGTGAACCTCATCATTGATGACCCAGCCATCATCCCGACGTTCCATTTTCTTGAAGGCCGAACCCAGAATGGTCTCTGCGCCACTGCGGCGTAACAGGTATTCATCAAATTCGCGACGACGGATTCCGTAACTGACCGGTTCATCCTGGTAATGAGTTTCAACCTGTTTCTGGCCCAACTGACTGACACGAAAGCCAGTGATCGGTTGCAGGGTGCGTCCCTGCCGATAATCCTCCAGATCAATCTGGAGCTCATCCATCACCGTCGGCGTGACCCAGCCGGCACAAACCTTGTCACGGGGAAATTCGCGCTTGTCCATCACCGCGATATGCAGTCCACTGTCCTGCAGGGCCCAGGCCAGTGTTGATCCCGCCGGACCACCCCCGACTATCAGAACATCCACTTCCTTCATCCTATCCTCGTCAACCTGCATCCTGATCGTATAAATAAGTACGCGACCATGGCAGGTCATTGTTCTGGGCGCGATTGAACACGACCTGAAACAGTTGCAACTCACCGGTGGTAAATGCCGCAATTGAGCCAGAGAGGTAAAGCCGCCAGGCACGCACAAATTCCTCGTCAAACATCCCGCGCACGGTATCGACGTTTTCCTCGTAGCGGTCCAGCCAGTGTTCGAGGGTCCTGGCATAATGCAGACGCAGGTTTTCAACATCCTGTATCGAGAAGCGATGGGGCTCGAAGATGTCCATCATCTCACGCAGTGTTGGAGGATAGGCGCCGGGGAAAATGCGACGTTCGATCCAGGCATTCATTGGGCCGGCCAGGTTACGGCCGATAGTATGAATCAGCCCCCGACCGTCCGGCTTGAGGCAGCGGTCGATAACATCACCCAGCTCGGTGTAGTCACGGGTCCCTACATGTTCAAGCATACCGATTGAAACGAATACATCGTAGCTACCCCTGATATTGCGGTAGTCATCCTCGATGTATTTCACTTTATCACTGAGACCCTGTTTCTCGGCCTCTTCACGTGCATAACGAAGCTGCTCGCGTGAAATATTGTAGGCTTTAACCGTGACCCCGTAATGTTTGGCCATGAACCGGGCCAGCCCACCCCAGCCGCAACCGGCCTCCACAACAGTCTGTCCGGGTTTGAGCTGCAACTTGCGACAGACGTGATGCAACTTGGCGGTCTGTGATTCTTCCAGGGTCATTTCCGGATTGGGGAAATAGGAACAGGTGTACTGCATCGCCACGTTGTCCAGCCACAGGCTGTAAAAATCGTTGCTGATATCGTAGTGGTGATAAATGTTGTCCCGGGCACGCGCCAGTGAGTTGGCGATACGTCGATGCCCCAGCCAGTTCATCAGCTTTCGGAACCAGCCCTTGTTACCATTTTCCTTGAGCCCGTTGTAGACCTCTTCGAGAAACCCGACCAGGTCACCCTCAAAGCCGATACGACCATTACTGTAAAGGTCGCCAAAATGCAGTTCGGGATTCAATACCAGCTTCCAGATCGCCAGTCGATCATTGAAGCGCAGGGTACCCACCGGTTGTTCGACACGACAAATTAACTTGCCGTCCCAGAGGGCGACATTCACCGGCGGATGGGCCGCCGCCTCGAGTATCTTGTTGACGAACCAGCGATCCACTGACGTCACTGTCCCGAAAGGATGTCCTTCGGGTGACTCCCTGTGTCGTCCCTTGATACCGATCCGTCTTACGCCCTGCTCGTCGACACCCCAGGCGCGCTTCTTGCGTTCAGCCAGCGTCAACGATGAGGACTCTTCGTCTTGTTTCTGTGAATTTGTATGTTGCTGTTCGCGCATCATGCACTCCGTGACCGCACAGTTTTGTATCGGTTATCAAAATGATAATAACGTCCACATCCGCCTATTGACTATGCCGCATATTGTGGCAATTATCCAGTGTCCACCCTGACCGTGTATCTGGCCTTCCATGTCCCAAATTTCCCGGCTCTTACAACTTGTAGTCTTGGGGTTTTCCCTCATAGGGATTGCAGGATCCGCCTATAGTGACTACTCACGTACGGGAGAGGATTTCTCGCTCGAGGTTGAGCACAGCGAAACCCGCTGGATGTATGCCAGCGAAACGCTCACCAGCAAGAGCACAATTCTTGGCATTCGGCTGGACCAGACACTTGCACCGCGGCTGCGCGGCACCCTTCTCGCGGGTTTCATCGATCTCAGCCAGCCAGCCAATCCGTTACCGGCAGCGCGAGTGACGGATGGCTACTACGGTGGTATCGATCTGGTACTTTTATTACTGGATTTGCGACGCCTGCGTCTGGAATTGGGAGGGGGCTACCATTACCACAATACTCAAGGGTCTTATCAAGACATCAACACCGACATAATCTGGCACGATACCTACGCCCAGCTGGGCCTGAGGCTTTCGCTCAGTGAACGGCTGGATCTGCATGCCACCGGTGGTGCCCTGCAGACCAGCGGCGAACAACGGATCAGCGGCAGTCTCAGCCAATTGCTGACCTTCGAGGAGGAACAGCAGGAATACTATTCTGCCGGTCTTTCCTACTGGCTGGACGGCACAGGCTATATAAAAGCGACCTGGCTGGGTGGCGGTCGTGAAGGTTTTCGGTTCTCTTTTCACCGCCAATTCTGAATTCTGGCCTGGTGACAGGAATAACCCCTTTGTGAGGGCAATCACAACATAAACATTAATATTAGTCTAAATTTTAGGAACCCCTTATGTTGCGCCCTTGCAGGCCGTTAGCACGGGGGCCGATCCGCCACCCGGACCAAACGACGCGAATATGGCCAGTAAAACCAAACTCGATAAAAACCTGCTCAAGGGCCTCGAACCACTGGCAGACCTCACCAATGACAAGCTCGAAGAGCTCGCCAGCAAGTCATTGATCGACGATCTGCCTGCCGGACGGATTCTGTTTCGCGAAGGCGAGAAAGACAATCGGATTCTGTATCTGATCAATGGGCAGATCGAGTTCCGTCACAAGGGTGACAAAAAATCCCGGATTATCAAGTCCAAAAGCAATGAAGCCCGTGAAGCCCTCGATAACCACCAGCCGCACACCGGCACAGCCAAGGCCAAGGGCCCGGTCACCATTCTCACCATCGATTCGTCCTTGCTAGAAATTATCCTGAACGATACCCCACTCGACGCCTACGAATTCGAGGTCACCGAAATCAGTGGTGAAGATACTACTGACTGGATGCTGCGCTTTTTACAATCGCGGGCTTTCCTCAAACTGCCGACGGAAAACATTCAGGCAATCCTGATGCGCATGGAAGAACTCCCTGCGCAAAAGGGTGAGGCGATACTGCAACAGGGCGACCAGGATGATTACTACTACATTGTTCAGAGCGGGCGCTGTAGTGTCTCCCGGCGTCCAGCGCCCAAGGCGGGTGAAGTCCAGCTGGCTACTCTCCAGGAAGGCGACGGTTTCGGTGAAGAGGCCCTAATCACCAACGGCCGACGCAATGCCACAATCAGGATGCTGGAAGATGGCGTGCTGATGCGGTTAAAAAAGGATGACTTCCTGACCTACCTGGCCGAGCCCCTGATTAACCGTTTGTCTCAGGAAGAAACCGCCGCCAAGGTAAGCAGTGGCGCACTGCTGATCGATGTGCGCAAACACGAAGAATTCACCCGGCAACATGTAGAAGGTTCGGTCAACATTCCATTATCCATGCTGCGCATGAAGGTCGACGGCCTGAATCCGAACCGGGAATACGTACTGGCCAGCAGTGATGGTACCCAGAGCGCGGCAGCCGCTTTTCTGCTCACCCAGCACGGGTTCAAGTGCGGCATTCTGGAAGGAGGCCTCGATGCCACCAGCTTCAAACTGACCGGCGAGGCTCATCGCCAGGCCGCGACCTCAGCAGCCCCCGCCAGCAAGCGGACCGCTGCCGCAGAAAAAACCCGCAAAGCGGCCGAGACACAGGCCCGCAAAATCAGTCAGCAGGCAGATACTGCCCGCAAGGAAGCCGAACAACTGGCCCAACAGACTGCCAGTGTGGAACAGGCCAAACGCGATG
>JASFNY010000061.1:0-8412 GCA_050116795.1 Thiohalophilus sp. | reverse complement strand
ACCGTAGTCCGGCATGGCGCCGGCATCACTACCTGCCTGGGGACTGGTCAGTGCAAAGCAGGGGATCTCTTCGCCATTCGCCAGGCGTGGAAGATAATGATTTTTCTGATCATCCGTGCCGTATTCCAGTAACAGTTTCGCCGGGCCTAGCGAGTTGGGCACCATGACAGTGACAGAACCTGTGATACTACGGGTAGCGATTTTCATCACTACCGCGGAATGAGCCAGATTGGAATAATCCAGGCCGCCATATTCCTTGGGAATGATCAGGCTAAGAAAACCCTTGTCCTTGATAAATTGCCAGGCCTGTTCGGACAGATCGTATCGTTCATGCGTTATCGTCCAGTCATCCAGCATTTGGCAGAGCTGTTCGACCGGCCCGTCTAGAAAGGCCTGTTCCTCGGCGGACAGTACCGGAGCAGGGAGGCTACGCAATTTGTTCCAGTCGGGTCTGCCGCTGAACAGTTCACCGTCCCACCAGACGGAACCGGCGTTGAGGGCCTCGCGTTCAGTCTGGGACATACGCGGGGATACACGCCTAAACAGTTTCAACAGCGGACGGGAAACCCAGTGTTGACGCCAACTGGTTAGTTTTTGCGCCAGACCGCTCATTTATTGCCTCCTTTGGGTGTGACGGCGTGCACGGCTGTATATAGTAAGAGTGTGGCTAAAGATAAAATGTTCATTGGAGTCCTGACTTTATTCAGTCGGGCGGAATAAGACAATGCGAAATAGTCACACTGTCAGTTTGCGTTGGCCAATTGCAGT
This sequence comes from Thiohalophilus sp., assembly GCA_050116795.1. Lineage (GTDB taxonomy): Bacteria > Pseudomonadota > Gammaproteobacteria > UBA6429 > Thiohalophilaceae > Thiohalophilus. Next base: position 7,644 of record JASFNY010000061.1, on the reverse strand, counting down.
GCCTGTTGAATTTTTGTCCAGGGCGTATAGAAATGGGGCGAAAACCGGATACCGCCACCTCGCTGGGCGCAGAGAACTCGCTGATCCATCAACTGACGGTACAGTTTCTCGGCGGGTATTGATCGATGACGAAATGTCACAATACCTGCATATTGTTCCGGGGAGTTGTCGGTGACCAGCTCCAGATTGTCCAGATATTCGATAAGGTCAAACATGTGTTGGCTGTTTGCCAGCACCTGTTCTTCTATGCAGTCTAATCCGATCTCTTCCAGCAGGGAGAGGCTGGCGTTCAGCGCATGAGTGCATAACATATTCGGGCTGCCACATTCGAATCGTCTTGCCGAGTGTGCCGGTTCCCATTCGCGCCGGTCAAACTCACCTGAATGTTCGACCATGTGCCAGCCGTACTCAAATAACCGCAATCTTTCGCGGCTTCCCGGGTGCGTATAAAACATCGCCAGACCTTCAGGACCGAGCATCCATTTGTGCCCGTCGGCCATGACAAAATCAGCGCCACAGGACTGTACATCAAAGCGGAGTGCGCCAAGGCTCTGAATGGCATCAATACAGAAAAGAATATCGTGTGCGCGGCAATGCTTGCCTAGGGTGTTCAGGTCCATTCTCAACCCGCTGGCGTACTGGACCGAACTGATGGAAAGTAATCGTGTCTGTGCATCTGTTGCTGCGATCAGGGCAGCCGCAGGTGATGTCAGGTTGTCATGCAGAGCCACCTCACGTACTTCCACGCCGCGAGATTTGAGTGATTCCCAGACAATGCGGTTTGAAGGAAACTCCTCATCACTGATTACGACATTCTCACCGGGTTGCCAGTCTATACCCCAGGCCACCATCGACAACGCTTCGGAAGTATTTTTTACCAGGGCGATATCATCAGCAGCCGCATTAATCAGGCGCCCAAGCCGTTGGCGCAGGCGGTTTTCTGTTTCAACCCATTTTGGATAATGCAGGGAACCCCGCTGACTGTTCTCCTGGGCAAATTGCGTTACCGCATTCACGGTCCGTTGTGGCCAGGGGCCGACCGCAGCATGATTGAGATGGATCAGATCTTCCTGTAAGGGAAATTCCTGTGCCCATTGCGAAGAATAATCTGTTGTCATACCGATAGTTGTACCTGTGATGCAAATATCAATCTGCTTCACGTTCTATGCTGCAGCAGTGATGTGATTGCTGAATTTCGTCGGTGCTCAGGATAGCACCGGTAATGGGGTTGGGGCGATAGGTGGTACAACCCTTGAGCCCGTTCTGGTATGCCTCGTGATATAGACCGACGAAGTCGTCAAATGGGTAATCTGCGGGTACGTTAATCGTTTTGGAAATCGCGTTATCAACAAATGGCTGAAGTGCCGCCTGCATTTTTAGATGATCCCGGGGGTCAATCTTGAGAGCGGTTTGAAAAAAGTCGGGCAGGGGCTTGTCATCGTTACTTTGTTGCCATTGTTTCCAGGCATAATCTGTGACTTTGAAATCAATAAACTCACCATCATGGTTCAATACCCGGCGTTTTGCCTGTAAATCGTAAACCGGTTCAATCCCGCTGGAGACGTTGCCGGCCAGCAGACTGATGGTCCCCGTCGGCGCTATAGCCAGCAGATGACTGTTTCGAATTCCGTATTGTTTAATCTGAGACTGTAATTGCTGTGGAAGTTGCTGGATAAACGGACTACTTTGATATTCATCAGCCTGGAAAAAAGGGAAAGGCTGCTTTTCCCTTGCGAGCATGATTGAAGCTGCATAGGATTTATTCCGTATGAACTCCATTATCGAGGCAGCCTTATTGCGGGCTGCATTATCGCTGTACGACAGGCCGAGCATGATCAAGGCATCCGCCAGGCCGGTGACCCCCAGTCCAACACGTCGACTACCCGTCTCGTATGCCTGGTGCCGAACAAGAGGGAAGCGGGAGATATCGATGATATTGTCGAGAAACCGGACCGCCACACCGACATCGTCCTGCAGCTGTTGCCAGTCGATGTCCGCCGTTTCGCTGAAGGGAGAGCGAATATAACGGGTCAGGTTAAATGAACCCAGATTACAGGCACCATAAGGTGGCAAGGGAATTTCACCACAGGGGTTGGTTGCCGATATGGTTTCACGGTAGGCAAGGTTGTTGTACCGGTTAATCCTGTCGTAAAACAGGACGCCTGGTTCAGCATACTCGTAGGTGCTGCGCATGATTTGCTGCCATAAATCCCGCGCGCGAATTTTGCGTATGATCCGGCAATGAACAGGATGTTCGTATCCCGGCCACTCGCATTCGAGATCTGCCTCTTCATGATCGTCGGCAGGAAAAATCAGCGGCCAGTCGGTATCGTTATCCACGGCCCGCATAAAGCGGTTGGTAACCAGCACGGAAAGATTGAAGTGGGTCAGACTGCCGGATTCCTGTTTCGCCTGAATGAATTCCTCGATGTCCGGATGATCGCATCGCAAGGTAGCCATCATCGCACCGCGACGGGCACCGGTAGACAGAACAGTGGCACACATGGCGTCCCAGATTCGCATGAACGACACCGGCCCGGAAGCGATGGTGCCCCGATGATGCGCGACAAATCCCCGGGGACGCAGGGTGGAAAAGTCATAACCGACTCCGCCACCTTGTTGCATGGTGATGGCCGCCTCTTTCAGGGCATCGAAAATCCCATCCATGGAATCATCGATTCTTCCCATTACAAAACAGTTGAACAGGGTGACGTCTTTATCGGTGCCTGCACCTGCGAGAATTCTGCCTCCGGGTAAAAACCGGAAATCCTCGAGTAGATTATAAAAGCGTTGTTGCCAGGTTTTTATATCCTGATGTTCGGCCTGGGCCGCAGCAAGGGCGACTCGTTGCCATGTGGCGGAAATATCACTGTCGACGATAAGACCGTCGCTGTAGTAACGATATTTTGTCTCCCAGATATGTGAGGCGATATCGTCTTGCATATGGATAGAAACCAACAGGCCGGTAGAGACCGGCCTGTGGTATCACTCAGTGCAACTCCAGGTTGGGTAAATATTCTGGCAAATGTTTTCGGATATCTTCAGGTTTATGTTGTGTCAGATTCTTGTCTATCTGCAATGTCAGGGAACGGCGCGTACTGTCCGTAAGGTTGTCGCGTAGCAAGCCCAGAAAGTTGGGTGCCGCTGCGATGATCAGTTGCTTGAATTTGTTCTTGCTGTGTGACTTATTCAGATGCTGTGCAATTTCTTTGGCGAAATTAATTGCCTCCTGGTGCTTGGGATCGGTTTCCTGGCTCATTGCGTGAGCAAAGCTACCATTCAAACCTCTGCCATTCTGTTTTCCTGGCAGATCCGAGGTAATTTCCTGTTCATGTTGCCGGCTGGCAGGATGGGTGAAAGACTCCAGTTCGACCAGCGGGGAAGATGCTGTATCGGCAAGAAAGATGCGGGCCCGACTGCTGTCAGCAACAAGAATCCAGGTCTTAGGCATAGTTGATTCCTCCTCGGTTAGTCTCGAATCATATTCGAACTACAGCTGCAAGGCGTGTAGCTCCATATTCTGGGAACTGATATCCCATGTGTTGTTAAAAAAAGCCACCAACTGGGCTGCTCGGCCAGGGTCGTTGAAATTGGCAGTTCCGGCATAACGATCTGCAACACGACGATCGACTATTCCGCATTCATCAGCGACAAAAAATGCATGATTGTAGGCGCGTGTAAGCTGGCGTATTTCGACATAACTTGGGAGTCGACGCGCCAGATCGACCAGGCGGTGTCCGCGATGGATCAGTTTATCGACGGAATAGAACAGAACCCGGACCACGGCATTCGGATCATTGGCCACGATACGGCGCACTGAATCAACAAATCCGCTGTTATCGTACAACTCCGGATCCAGATCGTTACTGAACATATATAAGGAGTGTTGCGCCTGTCGGCTCATCAGGTCGACGACCTGGTGACAGTCATCCCGACCGGCCACGGAGAGTAGCTGGTCGGACTGACACAGGGAGAGCGAATCGATCGAATCCATACTTACAGTTTAGTCGTTTACACCATTTTTTACATCGTATGGCCGAATCAGGGACTTGGCAACGAATTTGTAAGTGGTTGATACTAAATAGAGTATACGCTTGATCTGTATCAACTTATGCAGATTCAGGTAGCCAGCACCCGGTCGATAGCCTGACAAAATTGCTCGAGATCATCGGGTTCGCGGGAGGTTATCAGGTTACCATCGATGGTCACCGCTTCATCCACCCACATCGCACCGGCATTGAGCAGATCGGTCCGTACCGAGGGCCAGGAGGTGAGGGGGCGGCCACGCACCATATCCGCCTCAATCAACAACTGCGGGCCATGGCAGATGCGGCAACCGGCTTGCCCGTACTCACAAAACCTTTTACGAAGGCGACAATCTCGTCGCTGGTGCGCAACCTGTCCGGACCAAAACCTCCAGGGATGATCAGCGCCTCGCAATTATCCGGACAGGCGTTGCTGGAATCGATATCGATGTGCGCAGCGTAACCGCCTCGCTTGCCATGGACATCTACACCAGCTTCAGCACCCATCACATCAATTTCGTGACCGGCTTTTTTAAGGTGCTCACAAGGCACCTGAAACTCGGAGTCTTCAAAACCTTCACCGACGATAATAACTACGTTTGCCATGATTGCATCTCTTGATAAGTATATGTATATATATTCGAGTTGATGGCAAAAAGGCCTATCTTGAAGTTTGCCACTATAAAATAGTCATATATTCGGATGCTGCTGTCCGGACAAATGTTTATACGGATTTTATGGTTATTGTGCTGGATGCATGACGCTGACGGAAATGGGCATATGGCATTCATGACTGGTTAGAATAGAAATCACAGCGCAGGTCTGGACTACCAATGAATAATATGTACCTGGCGAGTGGGAGGATGTGATGTCAGCGGCTAACTTCAGAGTGACTTTACTAATATTGGCTTCCCGCCTGATATGGCTATTACTATTGTGGTGGATACTGAGCGCAGGTGCCTCTGAATCACTATGGTTGGGTATACCAACAGCGATGATCCTCGCGGTGTTAAGTCTGGTCATTTTACCTCCCGTCGATTTCAGCTGGCCGGCTTTTTTCCGTTTCGTGCCGTTTTTCATAATACATTCTCTGCGTGGTGGCATGGATGTGGGACGCCGGGCTTTCCATCCGGCTTTGCCGATTTCGCCCGAATTGATCGAATATTCCACGAACTTACCAAATGGTATACCAAGAGTTTTCTTCTCCAATATTATCAATTTATTGCCTGGTACTTTGAGCACCGGGTTTGATGGCGACTTGTTACAGATACATGTACTGGATCATGGTGGCAGGCATTTTGATGAGATCGCTGTCATCGAATCCAGGGTTGCCAGGATATTCAATGTGGAAAAGGAAACGGCTCATAAAGGACATTCAGGATGACATGTTCCGTACTGGCCATCAGACTACACGGTTTTGTATCTCCGGGCGCACTGGAGGGACTTCGCTGATGGAAGTTGTATACATAAGCCTGGCCCTGTTTTTTCTGGTTACCTTGCTGGTTGGCATGTGGCCGGTAATGCGCGGACCAACAGCCGCTGATCGTATGCTTGCAGCTCAGCTGTTTGGCACTATTGCTGTTGCCATCTTGCTGGTTCTGGCAGAACTTCTTGCCAAACCGGCATTTCGCGATGTAGCCCTGGTGTTCGCCTTGCTGGCAGCAGTGACGGCGGTCGCCTTCAGTCGGCACAAATTCAGTCAGACACAAGCACAAAATGATGCTGATTGATGTATTGACCATTATATTACTGGTTATGGGTGCCGCTTTCTTTCTTGCCGGCAGTGTTGGACTGATTCGTTTTCCAGATGTTTATACGCGTTTGCATGCACTGACCAAAGCCGACAATGTCGGTCTGGGCCTGGTTGTTGTCGCACTTTCCCTTCAAGCCGAGGACTGGACAGTAGTGGGCAAACTGGTATTAATATGGTTACTTGTATTGATCGCCGGAAGCAGTGTCTCGTACCTGATTGCCCGACTCGCCCGACAGCTAAGTATAAAAATATGGAAAGCCTGAAGCTGCTGAGCAATGTGTTCGACGCATTACTTGCGACAAGTCTGGTTTTACTGGCCTGGCGAATACTCATCCACCAGGATCTGTTTCGCACGGTGGTACTGTTTATCGCCTTTGGTTTGTTGATGGCTCTCGCCTGGGTCAGGCTGGATGCGCCGGATATTGCGCTGGCAGAGGCAGCAATTGGTGCCGGTCTATCCGGTGCCTTGTTGCTCGTTGCACTTGCCAGATTACAGCACATAACAGTCGGTACAGAAAAGCGCGCTGAAATTACAACCCGCTTCACCGCACCAGTTGTCATTTATCTTATTGGCCTGACCGCTCTGCTTGGACTGTTGCTTTATGTTGTCGCGTTGTTGCCGATAGAGGGCATGGGGCTTAATCAGGCTTTGGCTGAAAACCTCGACAGCAGCGGTGTAAGCCATCCGGTGACAGCCGTGCTACTCAATTTTCGTGCCTATGATACCTTTCTTGAGTTGGCCGTTTTGCTGGCGGCTTTTCTGGGAGCCTGGTCATTGACCGATATCCGGCATTATCCCGATGAGCATATAGAGCCGGTTCTGCAGGCATTATCGCGCACGTTATTTCCCATCATGCTCATGGTTTCGGTCTATTTGCTGTGGGTAGGTGCGACACATCCCGGCGGTGCTTTCCAGGCCGGTTCTGTCCTGGCGGCTGCCATGGTGTTGTTTTTTCTGAGCGGAGGTAAGCTGCGTCTCAATTTGCAGGGCAAACTGGCAAGAGTACTGTTAATAGCCGGGGTCACGGCTTTTATTGTCGTTTCGCTCGTGACCATGCTTATCGGTAATGACCTTCTGCAGTTTCCAATCCTCCACGCGGCGGGATTTATTTTCTTTCTTGAATTTATCGGCATGATCTCCATCGCCGCTGTGTTGTCTGCACTGTTTCTTGGGTGTCGTGGCAATATCGGGAGATCGTCATGAGTAGCGGTGTTCTGTATGCCCTGGCCGGGGCGGGTGTTTTTGTGCTTGGCTGCTACGGTGTGGTTGTATGCCAGCATCTGTTACGCAAGATTCTGGCAGTAAATTTCATGGGCAGCGGTGTGTTTCTGGTACTTGTCGCGTTTGCCAAGCAGAGTCAGGAAGGTGTGCCGGATGCGGTACCGCACGCCATGGTAATTACCGGAATTGTTGTTGCGGTTTCCGCGACGGCGCTGGCGCTGGTTGTGATGCTGAAGCTTGCCGAGGAAACGGGCGCTGCCAGTTTGAAGGATAACGATAAACAATAAAATCGATGCCGGCATTTGTTTTTGACATACCCTGGGCTGTGTTGCTGATTATCATGCCGTTGATCGGCATGCTGCTGGCGTTTTTATTCTCATCAGTTGCACGCTGGGTGGGTATTGTCTCTGTTTTGCTGAATTTAATCGCTGTGCTTGGTCTGGCGTGGGAGCTTTCCGGAAACGGGGTTTATCAGCACACTGTAGGCGGCTGGAGTGCGCCACTCGGGATTGAATTATATGCCGATGGACTGAGTCTGTTGCTGCTGGTAACCACGGCACTGGTCAGCCTTGGGGTCGCTGTCTATGCTGCCGGTTATTTCAGTCATAGCAAGGCACCTTCATTCTGGCCAATCTGGCTGATGC
>JASFNY010000060.1:0-8456 GCA_050116795.1 Thiohalophilus sp. | reverse complement strand
ACGGCAGGCCAGGATGGCTAATCTCATATCAATCAATCATCAATATTCGGGTCTACACCGGACAGACGGATTATTGAACACCGGATTTCACTCTACTCAGGTGCTGGCGCCATAGTTGATAGGTTTCATACTTCTTGTACTCACCAGATAATACATATTCAAGCACATTTTTAAGTCGATATACCCATACCACCGAATTGATGCGAATTATTTCCTTGCCATGTTCATCAAAGAAAATAATTGTGGGGCTGTAGTAGATATCCAGATTTTGTGCCCATTTGCGTGCGGTAGTTCGTTTCCCCTCGGGAGTCAGTACTTTAGTGTCGGAATAACTGTCGAGCTGTATAACGTCGATTTGTTTTAGTCTGTCCTTTATTTCGGCGTCATTCAAGGGGCCGGCATGCAGTACGTCACAGGCATGACAATGTTTTTGCTCGAAGAATACAGCCATTGGTCCAGCTGCCGGGATATGGCTTCTGTCGAGTAAGTAGGGTGGTGACATGAAAGCCGGATTCGAGTTCAGGCTGTCTTCCCCGTAACTTTCAGCCATTTCGGCGCGTCCCAGATAATCACGAAATGATTCTCTTTCATAATGTCTGTCAGAGACATACTCAAGTGCTGCCCGGAATTGATAAGGTGGGTGATACCCCTGTAACTTGAGAACTACCTGCTTGCGGTCATTATAGAACAGTAGTGAAGGTGTGAAATTGGTATGTTCCTTCACTGAATATGCATTTTCCTCGTAGACTGTCCCATCTATATCTGTAACATTTCTGGAGCCCTTTACATCGATCGCGATGACGTCAAAATTATCGCGTGTGTATTTGATGATATCCGGGTTACCCCAGTTAATTTCTAGGTGGGCTTTGCAATATGGACAATATTCCTGACCAAAATAGACAATTATTCCTTTTTTGCCTGATGCTACGGATTCATCAATATCGTCATAAAGATCCAGGAAGCTGACTTTGAACCAGTCAGGATGCGATACAGGTTCTTCCAGTGGTTTGTCTATGAAACGTGATATGGAATCATCCTGCGCATACAGGGTGTTTACCGCAGTGAGCAGTAACATGCAAGTCAGGCCACGTAAGATAGTTAGTTTCACAACTTTTTATTCAAATGTCAGTTTGATATCCCATTACTTTAGCCTTTTCAGCAGGTGGATTAAAGACCTGGTGACACAGGGTGAAGAATTTCCTCTGGCAAATACTTTCGAGGAGAAGATAATGCTTGTATCACGATTTAGACCCTGGTTCTCATTCTATAGTTTGTGCCAAGAGCCTTACCTCTCGGGGTTCTGGCATATATTAGGGGTGATGAAATGTGACAGAATATATTAGATGACAAGGCGAAGCGATTTTCACTACTGTATGGTGTTGGAGGTGGGCGAATAGTCAGATAGCAATATAATTCGAGCGGTGTCGCGTAAATGATAGCTGCTCAAGTGGATTACTGGTTTTCTCACCATTTTCTGTTAGATTTATACGGTAAAGAGGAGCAATTACTTTACTTGTGTCATGCGGGAATAAGTTATGGATGAACAACAGAAGAGACGCAAATCGACCCAGATTCTCAGCAAGGCTGAAGAATATATTTATATCGCAGCAGGTTTTATTCTGGTGATTGCTGCTGCCGGTTTGCTGGTGGCGGCGATCATAGAAATCAGTATCAGCCTGAAAGGGTATGATTATTCTTCCGCGATTGTACAATTGCTGGATCGCATCTTACTCGTACTGATGCTTGCTGAAATTATTTATACTGTACAAAGGATAGCTCATACACGTCGATTGGAGGCAACCCCATTTCTGGTGATTGGAATAATCGCTGCTATCCGGCGTATGCTGATCATTACTGCAGAAAGCGCCAATACAGTTAATCTTGATGATGCACATTTCCAGGGTGCGCTGGCCGAGCTGGGCTTGCTCGCAGTGCTGGTGCTCCTGTTAGCGATTTCGGTGCGACTGATACACAATTGCAATCGCGTGGATAAAAAGGAAAATAGCAAATAAAAACGCAAAACCTGATTTAGCGGATTATTACTCATTTTTGTGATCAGGTGATTGTCAACGCTATAATATCGTCTAGGATTCTAGAGCAAGGTTTTGGCCAGGATTTAGTACTATGTCTTTTTTGACGAATACCGTGCAAGTTCCGTTATGGCTGCTAATCCTCATGCTTGTCTTTCTGCTCCCGGCTATTTACCGACTGGGTAAAATATTATTGCGACTCAAGCAGACTGATCTGGTGACGGAAGAGCAGGACGATTCAGCGATCTGGACCGTGAAAAACAGAATAATGAGATCTGTCGCTCCCAAGACGGGTTCAATGACAAGTGAAGCGGACGAAAAGAAACATGAGCAAAAGAGGCAAATCGCCCAAATTCTCAAGATATTATTGAAAGAGGGCGAAAAAGGTGTGTTGATGAAAACAGTTGCCGACCGCATCGGAACCAGCATCCTGGATGCCCAACATGCGATGAACAAGCTGATGGAAAAGCAGATGGTTGAGGAAATAACCAGCGTCAGCGGCACCAAGTATTATTTGACAGAAATCGGAAAGGCATATTGTCGCAGTAAAGCTAAATAACTCTCACCTATAAATAGTTTCATAAAACATTATTCTCTTGAGGGTTTTATCCTGTGCTCCATTTGGCGGGCTTTGCTTTAATCTCAAAGCTGATAACATATGCTGTAAATTAACTAACCAGTTTGTGAGTTATGCCTGTCTATCTGCTTGTTGATAATGGCTCAAAACAACCTGATGCCACCCGCTATTTGCGCTGCCTCGCTGCCCAGCTTAGCGAGTACACGGGGAAAACTATCCATCCAGTCTCTCTACAACATGCCGGTTCAATTCCCGCTGAGGAGCTCGAGGGTCGACCGGCAGAGGTTTTTCCAGAATTTCTTGAAGTGCAATTGGCACAAGGTGAACACGAGTTCGTGGTTGTACCGTTATTCTTTGGCCTGAGTCGGGCTCTGACATCATTTATTCCATCCGAAGTGGAAAAACTCCGGGTAACTCATCCTGAATTGATTGTGAAGGTCGCCCAGGTTACCTGGCCTCTGCCTGACGGTGATCCTCGCCTTGCCCGAATCGTATTCGAGCATATTGAACAGGCCAGGCAACAAGCTGGTGCCGACGCCAGAGTGGTACTCGTAGACCACGGTTCGCCAAGCCCGAAGATTACCGAGGTACGTCAGGGTATTGCACTCCAGATCCAGGAACAGTTCGGCCTTACACTGGATCAGGCCGTGATGGAGCGCCGTGAAGGCAAGGAATACGATTTCAACGGTGACTTGCTTGCGACCTGGTTGCGTCAGCAGGCGGAACAGGGTGTCACGGACGTGATTGTCGCCATGCTGTTCTTTTTGCCCGGACGCCATGCCGGCCCTAATGGGGATGTGGCGGAAATCTGCGAGACGGTGGTCAGTGACTATCCTGGGCTACGCTATACCATTACACCGTTAATCAGCGAACACCCGCTGCTACTTGAAATCCTCGCGGATCGTCTCAACGCCGCCTGATAATTCTATAAAAGGTGTATCTTCCTGCGTCGGGCCGTTTACGTCCCTTGCTGAGTGTTTTATATATAAATCATGGAAGTCAATTCAATACTGGTGACGGGCAGTAACCGCGGGCTGGGGCTGGAGTGGGTGCGCCAGTATGCCGAGCTTGGGTGGCGCGTCTATGCGACCTGTCGTTTCCCTGAGCAGGCAGACGAGCTGCAGCAACTGGCAAATGACTATTCAAACCTGTCTGTTCATCGGCTGGATGTTACCAATGCCGAGCAGATCAAACAGTTGTCTGCAGAAATCAGGGATACGGCTATTGATGTTCTGATCAACAATGCCGGTGTGTATTTCGAACGCTGGAGTAAAGATCCACCGGGCAGCATCAACTATACTGACTGGCAGCAGACTTACTCAGTGAATGTGTTGGGAGCTATGCGGGTAAGCGAGGCTTTGCTGCAACAGGTAGGACGCAGTGAACGTCGCTTGCTGGTGGCAATCAGCAGCCATATGGGAAGTATTGCAGATATTAACAGCGGCAGGGATTTTGCCTATCGATCCAGCAAGGCGGCACTCAACGCCGCGATGAAAGGTCTGGCCTGTGAGCTGGCACCGCGCAATATTGGCGTGTTGTTACTGCACCCCGGCTGGGTAAAGACACGGATGGGCGGTGAATCTGCACTCTACACGCCCACGGAGAGTGTGCTGGGTATGCGTGAACTGATCGATAAATTTACTCCAGATCAATCCGGAACTTTCCTGCGATTTGACGGGGTTCAAATGCCATGGTAATACGACGGCCGGCTGGTATCTACAGAATAATTTTTCATACTTATCAATAAGGAGGGCTGTCATGCTAGATATGAATCCTGAAACAGTGTGTTTTTTGATTGACAAGGCGCATGAATTTCACGCCAAGGAAGACGTTGTCATTCCAGAGAAACCGAATAGCCCGACGGATGACTGGGCCTTGCAGGTATTGGCCAATCATCTTGATGATCCGACTTACCAGGAAATTCAAGCTGCCATCAACGACCTGGAGCCGGACCAGCAGGCAACGGTGCTGGCACTGGTCTGGCTGGGTCGTGGCGATTACGACCTCGAGGAGTGGGACGAGGCTATGCAGGCAGCCGTTGCCGAGTTGTCATCATCCAGCCTGGTCCCTAACCTGATGTCGATCCCCCTGATTGCGGATTACTGGCAAGAAGGGCTCGCCATTCATGGTTATCGATGCGATGAATGAGATGCCGCGATTCGGTTTACGATTCAGGCGATAGTGATTTCCGAATCAAGATAAACATCCTGCAGAGCATGTAATAATGCCACGCCCTCATCCATCGGCTTCTGAAAGGCCTTGCGTCCAGTGATCAATCCCATACCGCCGGCACGCTTGTTAATTACCGCGGTGCGCACCACCTGGGCCAGATCATTCTTGCCCGAGGCCCCCCCGGAATTGATCATTCCGACTCTTCCCATGTAACAGTTTGCCACCTGGTAGCGTACCAGGTCGATCGGGTGATCGCTGGTTAGCTGTTCATACATTCCCGGATGAGTCTTGCCAAACTTGATGGCGGTGAATCCGCCATTGGTCGTTGCCTGCTTCTGTTTAATGATATCTGCATCGATTGTAGCTGCCAGGTGATTGGCCTGGCCGGTCAGGTCAGCTGCCGTATGATAGTCATGACCATCCTTCTTGAATGCGCTGTTGCGCAGATAGGCCCATAAAACAGTCACCAGCCCCAGCGAATGAGCGTATTCGAAGGCCTCACTGATCTCCTGGATCTGGCGACGTGACTCGATAGAGCCATAGTAAACTGTCGCCCCCACGGCAACTGCTCCCATGTCAAAGGCCTGGTCGACACTTGCAAACAGGGTCTGATCGTAATGGTTTGGATAAGTGAGCAGTTCGTTATGGTTAATCTTCAGGAGCATAGGGATCCTGTGCGCATAATCACGGGCAACAGACTGCAGGACCCCGAGGGTCGAGGCGATTGCATTACAGCCGCCATTGATGGCCAGTTCGAACAGGTTGGCCGGATCAAAATAGGCCGGGTTTGGGGCAAAGGAAGCTCCGGCACTGTGCTCGACGCCCTGGTCTACCGGCAGAATGGACAGGTAACCTGTGCCAGCCAGCCGGCCATGGTTGATGATGCTATTCAGATTACGCAGTACTGCAGGCTTGCGATTCTTGCTCATCACAACGCGTTCGAGGTAATCGGTGCCGGGCAGATGCAGTGCGTCCTGGGAAATGGTGCTGCAGCTGTGGTTGAGCAGATCCTCGGCCTCGTCACCGAGAAGAGCGGCAATATCAGTCATAAGATTCCTCCACATAATGTGTTAGCAATGTCGGCCACGAACGGGACAATTCCCGAATCAAGGGTAGAGATTCAAGGCAAACAGAATTTGTGTCTTTCTAGCATAGCTGTTTTATACCAGGACAAAAGGGGATCATGACCGGTCCAGTATGTGTACTGAATCAGATCAGTACCGGCTATGAATTAATTTGTCGGATTGTTGTCTATACTTCGGACAAGGACACTCGTCCTGTATTGATACTGTCGCCCGGTATATCCGGAAGGAGGGGCGCATGACTACTGCAATACAGTCACACTTATATCCCGAGGTGGATGAAAACGGTCTGATCATCGATCCGAAGCAATGGGATGAAGAACTGGCCAGAAGCATGGCACAAGAAGTAGGTGTTGCGCCATTGACTGATGACCACTGGCTGGTGATCTATTCTTTGCGTAATTATTACAAGCAATTTGGCGTAGCGCCTGCAATGAGCGCAGTGTGTCACCGGTTAGGGAAAGAAAAATTCTGGGTACATGACCTGTTCCAGAGCTGCCTGAATGCATGGCGAGTTGCCGGCCTACCGAATCCTGGTGAAGAGGCCAAGTCCTATCTCAGCGATATGTAGCGCTACGAATTCTATTCAGTTCCGGTTTTTTTTGCATGCTGGTTGAGCCAGAAACCGGCAAGAACGATCAGGACGATCAGTGTAATGATAATGACTGGAGCCCATGAACCGAGCGCAATCGCCTGGTTGTGAAGTCCAAACAGGATATAGGCCCATCCAGCGATTGCTACATAGGTGGCTACCAGGACGACACTTATCGTCAGCCATGATGGAAAACCGAGCAGAAATCCGATTGCACTGCCGACGACTGGCCCGGTCATCCAGAATGGGAACCATACGAACATAAACAGGCCAATAATACCGTAATGGCGCACCTTGACCTGGTGGCGCTCTGCGGCAATACGTGTCCGTTCAAGTATTCCTCTCAATCTGGGTAGTACCAGCAATTTGCGCATGCTGAAAACAAATAACGGATAAAACAGTAATACCAGCACAGATTCGATCCAGATATTTACCGGTATTACGATGTTGTGACTGTAACCAGCGGCATAACCAAGCGACAGAGAAACTGCTCTTCCAAAAAGAATATTGGTAAAGCTCATGGCGCCGATGACGTGTGCCGTTTTAGTTGACCACAGGGCCGTGAGCCCCATAACAATCAGGCCCAGGAGGGCAACAAGGATTCCGATTAATAAGATATGACCTTCAGTCGTCCGAAACAGACTGCGCCATACGGTTCGGGGATGTTGGGATTTATGTTGAACAGTCACATTAATAGTATAAGATAAAATTCATGTCAGGGTTAAGCAGGGAGACAAGCTATGCATTACCAGGGAAGTTGTCATTGCGGTGCGGTGCAGTTTTCTTTCGAATGCGATCCGATAAAAAAAGGACTACGTTGTAATTGCTCACTGTGCTCACGCAAGGGGGCGATGATGACGCCGGAGGCTATTCCTGGGGAGCATTTTCAAATAGAAGCGGATGCAGACGCGCTGGGCCTGTATCAATTCGGAGCAAAAACTGCAGAGCACTATTTTTGCAAAAGGTGCGGGATATACACCTTCCATGTGCCCGGGCGCTTTCCGGGGCATTACCGCGCCAATCTGGGCTGTTTGGAAGGAGTCGAACCCTTTGAACTTGAGGCAGATATTTTCGACGGCCGCAGCCTGCCTACCGAGTGATCGGTGCTTGAAGATATTCAGCTGCAAAAGGGCATATCTCCATATCAGGATACGTATCACAGCAATAGTCTTGTATCGATTGCCTTCCTTTTTTGCAGGACTGCAGTAACGCTGTAGTAAAAGCACATACTTCATTTCGGGGATTACGGTCATTTGCCGGATGTATTTCATGGTTAATGACCGTGTTGAATAGGACTTTCGAGCATTTTTTGCGCATTGTTCGCAGACTTTAAAGTTCCGGGTAGAATTGTCGATAATATAAGCAATCAATAATATAGAGGAAACAGCAATGTTTAAGCGGTTATTTGCGCTTGCCCTGATGGGCCTGGCGATGTTGCCTTCCGTTCAGGCGAAAGACGAGGGCTATCCCGGCAGGGCGAAATTCCCCGAGATTAAAACCATCGAAAAGGCCGATTTGGTGGCCAAAATCGATCAGTTCCTGATTGTCGATGCACGTTCCAGTCTGGAATTCGAGACCCTGCGGATTCGTGGTGCAGTGAATGTACCGGTCGCGGCAAAATCCTTTGAAAAGGATATCCAGGCTGTGGCTTCGAAAAGTGACAAACCTATAGTTTTTTATTGTAATGGTCGTACTTGTATGAAGTCCTACCTTGCTGCCAGGAAGGCAGCGGCCGTCGGTGTCAAAGGTTCCTATGCTTATGATGCCGGTATGTTCGAATGGGCGCAGGCTTATCCCGAGCATGCCGAATTGCTCGGTAAAAGCCCGGTCAACCCGGCCAATATCATCTCTCGTGACAAGTTCAAGCAGCATGTACTGGCGCCACATGAATTCGGTGATGCTGCCAGCAGTATGGGTGCAAACAGCCTCATCATCGATGTGCGGGACAAGTACCAGCGCGGTGCGGCCGGACTGTTTCCCGGTATGGAACGTTGGGCAAGCCT
>JASFNY010000059.1:0-8459 GCA_050116795.1 Thiohalophilus sp. | reverse complement strand
GGTAGGTAAAAAAGACGAGGTCATGAAAACCGCGGGGGAAAATACCCGGCAAGTTGACCTGGCTGGCAAAACCATGTTGCCGGGGTTTGTCGATGCACACGGACATGCTTACGCTATAGGGTTGCAGGCTTCCACGGCAAACCTTCTCCCTGCTCCTGATGGTAGCGGTAACAGTGTTGCTGACATTCAGAAACTACTCGAAGACTGGGCTTCTAATAACAAGGCAGTTGTTGAGCGGGTCGGCTGGATCGCCGGCTTTGGTTATGATGATTCGCAATTGGCTGAAAAGCGCCACCCAAACCGGGACGATCTCGATAAAGTTTCCACTGAGATTCCGATCATCATCATTCACCAATCGGGTCATCTTGGCGTGGCCAACAGCAAGGCACTGGAAATCGCCGGGGTCACCAGTGAGACCCAAAATCCAAAGGGAGGTGCGTTTCGTCGCAAGCCGAATAGCAATGAACCCAACGGCGTTTGCGAAGAATATGCGTTCTTTTATGTTTTGACAAAACTGGCCGCGCGCTTCGATGAAAAAATTAATGACGCACTGGTTCTTTCCGGTACGAGGCTGCTCGCATCCTATGGCTATACGACGGGGCAGGATGGTCGCTCCACCGGGCCGGGGATTGAAGCCATGCGGCGTGTCGCAGCCAGTGGCAAACTCGACATTGATCTGGTCAGCTATCCGGATATTCTCGAAGTCGATGAGATAAAACCTGCTATGACTTACACCGATCACTTTCGTATTGGTGGTGCCAAGCTGACGATCGATGGCTCACCGCAGGGTAAAACAGCCTGGTTAGGCAAACCGTATTATGTACCGCCACCTGGACAGGATAAGAATTACCGCGGATATGCGGCCGTCAAGCAGCAAACCGTCGATCAGGCAACGGAAAAGGCCTTTGCACATGGCTGGCAAATCCTGATACATGCCAATGGTGATGCGGCGATTGACAGCATGATTAGCGCGGTACGTGCCGCCAGACAAAAGCATCCCGATGTGCAAAACCGTCCCGTGTTGATTCATGGCCAGACTCTGAGACAGGATCAGGTCGGGCAGTTAAAAGAACTTAAGATTTTTCCGTCACTGTTTCCGATGCATACCTTTTACTGGGGAGACTGGCACCGTGATTCGGTACTTGGTCCTGAGCGTGCCGAGAATATTTCGCCTACCGGCTGGGTGCTGGAACAGGGCATGAGATTTAGCACGCATCATGATGCGCCGGTGGCCTTACCGGATTCCATGCGAGTGCTTTCCGCCACTGTGACGCGGAAGACACGCAGCGGCGCGGTACTCGGTCCGGAACACCGCGTGCCGGTCATCACGGCACTAAAAGCCATGACAATCTGGCCGGCCTGGCAACATTTTGAAGAAAAAACCAAGGGCAGCATAGAAGTTGGAAAACTGGCGGATTTTGTTATTCTTTCCGATAATCCTCTGACAATTGCCCAGGAGAAACTGGCGGAAATAAAAGTGCTGGAGACCATTAAGGAAGACAAGACCATCTACCAGCGGTCGGAAAATGTTGCCGCGATTTCATCACCTGCTATGTTTGGCGTGACATTGAACGAACCACATAACATCGAAAATGCCGCGGCAAATGTGTCGCACATGCATATTCAAGGGGATGGATGTTTTAACGAAGGCTTTAGCCTGCTATACAGAGCAATTAATGGCGATATAGATTGATGATGTTAAATAGAATCCTTAAGGAACCTCTGCTGCATTTTTTGCTGATCGGGGCTTGCCTGTTTGGCCTGTATACCTGGAGTAACCCGGGTGCCATGCAGTCGGACAAGCGTATCGTGGTCGACCAGGGTCAGATCAACAACCTGGCCGAGCGATTCAGGCGCGTCTGGCAACGGGAGCCGACCGACAAGGAATTGCAAAGTCTGATCGAGGATTTTGTTATCGAGGAGATCTATTACCGCGAAGCCCTGGCGATGGGCATCGATAAAAATGATCCGATCATCCGTCGTCGTTTGCGCCAGAAAATGGAACTCTATACGGACAACCTGGCGACTACCCTGACGCCCAACGAGGAACAGTTACAAACTTACCTGCAACACCACCCTGACAAATTCAGAACCGATAGCCGTTACACCTTTAAGCAGGTCTATATCAATACCGATCGTCCGGAACGGAAATTGGTCCAGGTGATTGATTCGACTCAGACCGCATTACAATCCGGAAAATCGATCCAGGGCGATCCCTCTTTATTACCCACGCAGCTGACTGATGCCGAGGCGCATTCAGTCGATCGGATTTTTGGCCGGGGTTTTGCGTCACAACTTGATGACCTGGAGTTAAACAAGTGGAGTGGACCACTGCGTTCCGGTGTTGGTATCCACTTTATACAGATGGAGGCTTATCAGCCTGGCCGGCTGCCTGAGCTGGTTGCCATTCGGGAAAAAGTCGAGCGCGAATGGCGCTTTGATCAGGCGCAACAGGTCGATAAATCGCTGCGTAAGAAACTGATTGCCAGCTATGAAGTAATCGTCAAACCGGGTCAGAGACAACAGTAATCAGCGATGAAATGGCTACTGGGCATTTTGTTTCTTTTGTTAAGTCTGCCGTTACAGGCGGATGAGATACGGCCTGCCTATTTGCAAGTCACTGAAGTTCAGCCAAATATTTTTTCCGTGTTATGGAAAGTCCCGGCCAGAAATAATAGTCAGCGTCTTTCTCTTGCCGTGGAGTTCGAGCCGGAGAATGTGACTGTACAGAGACCGCTTGAAGGATTTTCGGCGGGGTATCATTTGCGCAGCTGGAAGTTCTCCGCCGCTGACGGGTTGCCACAGACGAATATCCGGATTAATGGTCTTGCCCGTACTTCCACAGAAGTCTTACTGCGCATCGAATACCTGGATGGCACCAGCCTGACACATCGATTTACGCCTTCGTCGGCGTCCTATACGGTTGCTGAGAAACCGACGCTGTTACAGACTGCCTATACTTATCTGAAACTCGGTATCGAGCATATTCTGCTGGGTTTTGACCACCTGTTATTTGTGCTGGCGTTATTATTGTTGATTGATAATACGCGTAAATTGATCGTCACCATTACCTTCTTCACGCTAGCTCACAGTATCACGCTCTCGCTGGCGGCACTGAAAATCATTCATGTTCCCGTTCCGCCAGTGGAAGCGGTAATCGCCCTTAGTATTGTGTTTGTTGCCTCGGAAATTATTCGTGTCCAGCAGGGGCACAGCAGCCTGGCATACCGAAAACCCTGGATTGTTGCCTTTACTTTCGGGTTACTGCATGGCCTGGGTTTTGCCGCCGCGCTATCACAAATCGGTTTGCCGGATAACGCCGTCCCGCTGGCTCTGGCATTGTTCAACGTAGGCGTGGAAATCGGGCAACTGATATTTGTCTTTGCATTCATTGCTATGGGGTGGGCACTGTCTCGAGTGCATTTCAATCCCACTGTCGCGTGGGGCAGGGCGCCAGCTTATTTTATAGGTTCCCTGGCCTCATTCTGGTTAATCGAACGTACTGCAGGCTTTTTCATATAGTTAGCTGTAAAATAACAACTACTTATAAGGCATTAACAATCGGAGGCCTGTATGGCGGTGAGCTACCAGATCGAACCCGACAACCTGATGGTATTCGACCTGTCCGGTGAGTACGGCCAGGCGGAACATCAACAGATTCTGACCTCCGTGCAAACGGCAATCAACAAACTGGGCACCGTCAAACTGCTGTTCAGGCTAAAAGACTTCCAGGGCTGGGAGAAGGCTACAGGCTGGGAAGCAGAATCCGGTCTGATCGATCGGGACGAAAATATTGCCGGTCTCGCCATTGTCGGGGATGAAAAATGGCGTGACCAGGCAGAAATGTTTACCTTCAAAGGGATGCGCAAGGCGCCCGTCGAGTATTTCACTGATGGCCAGGAACAGGCGGCACGAGACTGGCTGGCCAGTCGCTAGGGCATTGCTCATTCGAGCATCCGGGTTTCCGGAATGATCGGAACAAATATTAGTAAATAAGCAATCATTAATATATTCAACCCAATACTCACAGCAGAGAAATCTGTTTTTATGACCTGATTTCGCCCGATCTTGCTATCTTACTGTTTTACTGGGGTGTTATTTGCCCTGCAGGGTCAATCTAAACGCGCTTTTACTTGGCTAGACTGCTCTCGTGATCTACAATCTGCGACCTTCGCGGCGAGTGCCGATCTACCATCAACTTTCGGTATACCGGATAAAAAACGTTTATCGTCCTTGTCTGGTCGAAGTGCATGAGCAGTGTTAATCTTTGCTCCCTATTGCGGGAGTAACGGCTGTTACAAATCAGACCCTTGCGGCTGTAGCGACGGTTACAAATCATAAACAATATATAAAGAGGAAGTGTCTCACATGCTGACCACCAATCCCTTCTCTGAACTAACAGCATTGATATCTCCAGAGGTCATGCAGGGCTACATCATTCTGATGTTTATCCTGGTGGTACTGGGTACAGTGCTGGATATGTGGCACAAGAAAAGTGCTCAATACTTTTTCGAAAACTCGAAAAAGCAAAATGAGGCTGCCAAACGCACTGTCGGCGGTGGCGAAAAAGTTGGCCTGCTGGTCAAGACCGTGGCCAGTGAAGTCATCACTTCCTCAGAGTTCTGCTATACGCCTCGTAGAATCTCTCACCTGTTGACCATGTACGGTTTCATTATCTTCGTCGTAACTACCGCGATGATGATCTTCGGAGCTGATACTGCATCCGGTACCCTTCCGTTCCTGTGGCACCTGGGCGCACTGATGCTGGCCGTTGGTGGTTACTGGTTCTGGTTCTTCATTCGGGTTGATGTGGCTGCAGAAGGTATCAAATGGTATCAATTGCGCCGTGCTGACATCTTCATCGTGTCACTGATTACCATGGCAACTTTCGCGCTGCTCTGGTCATTCACTCGCAATGTTTCCTTCTTCGGCATGCTGTTCTTCGTACTGTTCATTATTTGCAGTACTACTCTGTTCAGCACCGTGCTGTGGTCCAAATTCGCACACATGTTCTTCAAGCCTGCTGCCGCTTTCCAGAAGCGTGTCACCAAGGCTGATGGTTCCAGAGAAGGTCTGCCTGCTGACTACGATCTGAATGATCCTGCGGTCCAGGCTAAATTCCCTGACATCCCGGAATATATGGGTAAGAACCCTTCTTATATGGGCCTTGGTATCAAGCGCGAAAATCCGCGCCACTACTAATTCGAAAGCAGGAGAATAAAAATGCCAACTTTTGTATATATGACGCGTTGTGATGGCTGTGGTCATTGCGTTGATATTTGTCCTTCGGACATCATGCACATCGACAAGGTTACCCGTCGCGCATACAACATCGAACCTAACATGTGCTGGGAGTGCTACTCCTGCGTAAAAGCTTGCCCGATGCACGCTATCGATGTGCGCGGTTATGCTGACTTTGCTCCTCTGGGTCACTCAGTACGTGTACACCGTGACGAGGAAAAAGGTGTTATTGCCTGGCGTATCAAGTTCCGCAACGGCAAGAAAGACATGGATCTGCTTGCACCGATTACTACCAAGCCATGGGGCAAACACATTCCCAAGCTTTCTGACGTGCAGGGTCCTACCAAGGAAATGCGTGACAGCCAGTTGCTGTATAACGAACCGAAATATATTCGTCTTGATGATGGTGATATCCACACCTTGAAATCAAACGGATTGAAATTGAAAGCAGGGGTGTACTACTAATGGCTAAAACAATAACAGAAGACAATATTGATATCCTGGTGTGTGGTGCAGGCCTGGGTGGTACCGGTGCCGCATTCGAAGCCCGCTACTGGGGGCAGGACAAGAAGATTGTTATCGCCGAAAAGGCAAACATCGATCGTTCCGGTGCGGTTGCACAGGGCCTGTACGCTATCAACTGCTACATGGGTACGCGTTTCGGTGAAAACAATCCTGAAGACCATGTACGCTACGCGCGTATCGACCTGATGGGCATGGTGCGTGAAGACCTGCTGTTTGATATGGCTCGTCACGTTGACTCTGCTGTGCATCAGTTCGAGGAATGGGGTCTGCCGCTGATGCGCGATCCCAAGACCGGCGCCTATCAGCGTGAAGGTCGCTGGCAGATCATGATTCATGGTGAGTCCTATAAGCCGATCGTGGCTGAAGCAGCCAAGAAATCTGCGGACAAGGTCTATAACCGTATCTGTGTTACTCACCTGCTGATGGACGAAGCCAAGGAAAACCGCGTTGCGGGTGCCGTTGGTTTCAACGTGCGTACTGGTAACTACCATGTATTCAAGTCCAAGGCTGTCATCGTGGGTGCCGGTGGTGCCTCCAACATCTTCAAGCCGCGTTCCGTGGGCGAAGGTGCAGGTCGTGTATGGTACGCGCCGTGGTCATCCGGTTCAGCTTATGGTCTGTTGATCGGTGCCGGTGCCAAGATGACCCAGATGGAAAACCGTATCGTACTGGCCCGCTTCAAGGACGGTTACGGTCCGGTAGGTGCTTACTTCCTGCATCTCAAGACTTACACCCAGAACTGTATGGGTGAAGAGTATGAGTCCAAGTGGTTCCCGGAACTGCAGAAAATGGTCGGTAAGGAATACCTGGATCCGGAAGCCTCTCACTTGACGCATCGTCCGATTCCGACCTGCCTGCGTAACCACGCGTTGATCTCCGAGGTGAATGCAGGTCGTGGTCCGATCCACATGGTCACCATGGAAGCCTTCCAGGATCCGCATCTGGAAGAGATCGGTTGGCATAACTTCCTGGGTATGACCGTTGGTCAGGCTGTACTGTGGGCCGCTACCGACGTGGATCCCAAGAACGAAAACCCGGAACTGACTACCTCCGAGCCTTATGTAATGGGTTCACATGCTACCGGTTGTGGCGCATGGTGTTCTGGTCCGGAAGATGTATCTCCTGATGAGTACTTCTGGGGTTACAACCGTATGACCACTGTTGAAGGTCTGTTCGGTGCCGGTGACGCCGTTGGCGGTACTCCTCACGCTTTCTCCTCCGGTTCCTTCACCGAAGGTCGTCTGGCTGCCAAGGCTGCCTGCAAGTACATCGACGACGGTAAGGCCGAAGGCATTCGGGTTTCCGACAAGCAGATCCAGGATCGCAAGAAGGAAATCTACAAGCCGATGGAGCACTACAAGGTCTACCGTAACGAGATCACTGCTGGTGATGTTAATCCCAACTACATCAACCCACGCCAGGGTCTGGATCGTCTGCAGAAGCTGATGGATGAATACTGTGGTGGCGCAAGCGTCAACTACATGACCAACGACAAGCTTCTTAGCATCGGTCTCAAGAAACTCAAGATCCTGGAAGAGGACTTGGAAAAAGTTGCAGCGAAAGATATCCATGAACTCTTACGTGCATGGGAACTGAAGCATCGTCATCTCACTTCAGAAGCTGTAATGCAGCATACGATGTTCCGTAAGGAAACTCGTTGGCCCGGTTACTACTACCGTGGTGATGCACTGAAGCTGGATGATGACAACTGGCATGTGCTGACGGTTTCTCGTCGTGATCCCAAGACTGGTGAGTACACAATGGAGAAAGCTCCTTGTTACCACCTGGTAGGTGAAAACGAGTAACCAGATGCCTTAACGGCCGAATAGCACCAGCAACTTCTTGTTAGCAAGGGGTTGCTGGTGTTTTTTTCACGGATGAAGACGCTATTCAGAGTTTGTTTATAGATATTTTTGGAAACCTGATTATTGGTTGGAATTGACGCATGAATATGAGTACTGAAGCACCAATGACTACAAAAAACCAGCCGAACATCATTGATTTGCCGGATGACGAGTTGCTGGCGATTGCGCATCCCATGTGGGAAGACCTGATCGAGTATTCCAATAAAGGCCAGTACGGCAAGTTTGTTCGCAAGTTTTCCTATAACCTGCTGTTCGGTCTGAACGAAGTGGAAGTCGGTAAACAGTTTGCCAAGAGCGAACTGACTAGAAATCTTTCAAAAGAATATGATTATCTCGGGACAATTCGCCGGGGTGAGCATGTCACGGTACTCTACCGTGTCCGCAGCACCAAGAAAGAAGGTGAGTGGTTAGGCCGCCTGGTACTGGGTTATGAGGATGGTGAAGTCAGGATCTTCGGTGCATCCATATTCTGATATTCATTCACCTGATATATATTCATGTTTAATACCTCATTCACTACAGATATAAAGCGTGCAAAATGAACCAGCAAATTGAAGACGCAGTCGCTGATGGCAAGTATGTCGAGCTGATGTATAAAGTTATCGACAAAAAGTCAGGAACAGTGCTGACTGAAGTCGAATACCCCCTGGGCTATGTCCATGGAGTGAATGAAATACTGGCCCCCGCTGTTACCGCCGAGCTGGAAGGCAAGCTGGCCGGTGATGTGATCGAGGTGCCGATAGACTGTAACGAATTGTATGGCCCAAGGAACGAGTCACTGGTGATTGTCGAGCCAATACAAAACGTTCCCGAGGAATATCGCGAAGT